>JAAUUE010000163.1 GCA_012031635.1 Coleofasciculaceae cyanobacterium SM2_1_6
TAAAAAGGGGGGACTGGATTTTCTCTTGAAGCCCCCTTTTGAAGGGGGTTGGGGATCGTTTTGAGATGGGGATAACTAGATCCCCGACAAAGGTATGACCAAGGAACTGAAAACCTCGATCGAAGTTCACAATTTGGGTCTTTTGGGGATGGAGAGTTAAGCCCATGCTTTCTAGCATCTCCGCCACTCGATCCTTCGTTTTCATAATCTCGGTCTGGGATTTTGCCAATACCAAAAAATCATCAGCATACCTGACAAGCTGCACCCCTGCCTTGGGGATCGCCTCATCAAAATCATCTAGATAAACATTTGCCAAAATTGGGGAAATCACCGAGCCTTGAGCCAGCCCCGTCCGGGGGATTACAATTCCCTCTGGGGTGAGAACTCCTGCTTGTAAAAACTTGGTGATCAAGTCTAGTAATTCTAAAGGAAGATCAATCCGTTCCTGCAATTCTGCCAAGAGCCGATCGTGCTGAATCTGCGGAAAATAATCTACTAGATCGGCATCCAGTACCCAATCATAACCCCGATGCCGCCAAGCAACTATCCGATCGACAGCCATCCGGTGCGATCGCCCGGGACGATAGGCAAAGCTACAATCGGCAAACTCCGGCTCCAAACTGGGATGTAGCACATTTAAGACCGCCTGTTGGACAATGCGATCGCGCACCGTAGGGATTTGGAGTTCCCGCCAGCCCCCAGTTTTTTTGGGGATGAACATTTGTCGCAAAGGTAGGGGTTGATAGGTACGATCGGCTAAACTATGGAGCATAGTCGTGAGGTGGCGATCGGCTCTTTGGGCAAACTTAGCCACAGTCTCCCCATCCACACCCCCACAACCTTGGTTAGCCAAGACCTTTTCCCAAGCCCAACGTAAATTTCTTGGTTCTAGAAAAGTTAGCCAGCTATTTTTTGCTTGTCGGCTCATGGCATTGCAGGGCTAGAATAATAAAATTAATGTAATTAGAACTGGATGAAACTAGAGCAGACCTACAACAATATAGATGGCTAAACTTAAGATGGCTAAACTAAGATCTCAAACTGACTCTAAACGGCAAGTGCTGTTGTATCCCGGAGAAGATGGCTACTTTGTGGCGGAAGTACCGAGCTTGCCCGGATGTATCTCTCAAGGAAAAACCCGTGAAGAAGCCCTCATCAATATTGAAGAAGCGATTAACCTCTATATTGAAGTTTTGCTCGATCGAGGTGAAATAGTTACTGATGACCTGATTGAAGTTGTCTCGGTATGAGTAAATTGCCTGTCATTTCAGGAAGAGAGTGTATTAAAGCCCTTGAAAAAATAGGCTTTGTGGTCGATCGGCAGCGAGGAAGCCATGTTATTTTGGTACGAGAAGATCCCAGAACTACTGTTTCTGTCCCAGATCATCAAGAACTCGATCGAGGAACCCTGCGAGCCATTATTCGGCAAGTTAGCCTGAGCATTGAAGAATTTAATCTTCTTTTACGAGTCAGGTAGCCCTCACGGGCGAAAAGTTAGCTTATTATCAGGTAGCATGAAAATATCAAAAGCAGCTAACTCCCCGACCTTGCATGAAACCAGAGACTAATGGACTCGATCGCCCCGCCCCCCAGAGCTTGTCCTCCCGACCTACCCCCGCCCGGCTTAAACGCTTCCTCCAAGAACTCCCCGATAACTTAAATACCCCTTGGACTTCCATTTCTTCTCTGCTAGCGGGGTTTGTGGGCTTGTATCCGGGTATCCCCGACCTGTGGCGACTGGGCCTGATTGGCGGCTTAGTAGCGATCGTCCTAGCGGGAGCTTGGCATAAATGGAGTGAGCAGCGAAAATATCGCAAAACAGCGATCGCTATTCCCTTTGTGATCAATGTTGCCAACTCCGCCGACACCATTGATGCTTTGCATAAACTATTTACCGTGATAGAAAGAGACTTTGATCTCAAAGATCATCTCCAAAATCTCCAGACTCACCTGCATATCCAAGAGGAAGATTTGTATCTAAAGTATGGTAGTGGTGTGCCAGATGAACTCTATGATATCGATCGCTTCCTCAGATTTTTGGCGGTTTTGCAAGAAAAGATCGATCGCCTAGAAAGGCTGGCTCTCAACGACATGACCCTCTGTATTGCCTATATTGGACCCGCTAGTGCTGCCATAGCCATCGGCACTTTCTTGACCCATAGCCGGGTTGTTTTCTATCACCTCGATCGAAACACTAACGATAAATATTACCCAGTCATGACCTCCAGCCGCAAGCTCAAAGAAACCCTCAACAATCTAGAAAAATTTGAGATGGCAGCCTACGACTCCGCAGGAAATAATCTCACTATCCCTCTAAACACTCCCCTCGTCACGGCTCGGCAGCTCCCAGTCACCCTCGCCATTGATGCGGCTTCTCACAAAATTAGCCTCAGTGAATCTAGTATCAAAAGTTTTGGTGATATTGTACATCTCAAGAGCAGGAGCGGGGGGACGATCGAACTAGAGGAAGATTGGGGACTTTACTGCCAAGAGATATTTAATGTGTTGAACAATATACAATCCTACTATGGTCAGCAAGAAATTCGGCTTGTATATTCCATGCCAGTAATCTTGGGAATGGCGTTGGGAACTGTGTTGCAAAGCTATTGGAATATCACCATTACCCAGTATGAAAAAAGCTCCTATCGAGATTTCATAAATCTCCAAAAGATTCCTAAACCGCTCTAAATGTCTAATGATAATTTGGCATAAAAATACTGAATTAGTTGCGATTCGATTTCATCTCACCCCAGAGACTGATATAACTTTGCCTCCCAATTATAACTACGGGCTTCTCGGCTGGTGGCTCGATCGCATCCGCCAAGACAACCCAGCCCTCTCAGCCCATCTCCACGATGGCGGTGCAGAAAAACCTTTCACCCTCTCCCTCCTCACGGGCTTATCCCCCAATCCAACCTACCATCTCCTCCGGGGCAACACCTACCAGTGGACAATCTCCGCCCTCTACCAGCCCCTCTGCCAATGGTTGGCGACTTGGTTAGAAAAGTTACCAGAGAGCCTCAATATCTTTGGGGGAGTTTAACTATTACTCGTGCCGAATTAGCCTTGCCCCCTTGCACCTACGAGCAGCTTTGGGAAACTCCCCTGCCACCCCAACGCAAATTCACCCTCAATTTTCTCACTCCCACCAGTTTCGCAGCAAAAAACATCATCTGCCCCTACCTATTCCCAGCAACATCTTCCAGAGCTATTACCGCCGTTGGCAGGACTTTTCCGGTCGGAGCTACAACCAAGAGGAGTTTTTGGCTTGGGTAGCCGAAATGGTATTTGTTAGTGGTCATGCGATCGCCGCCACGAAAATTTCTGCTGGCAAAGGGGGAGTAGTAACGGGGTTTACGGGTTGGGTAGATTTTGGGGTAGAGGCAAAGAGCCTTAACCTAGTCCCAGCCTCAGAGAATCCACCTCCAGACTACCCAAGATTGCTCTACACTCTCCTCCAGTTGGCTCCCTACTGCGGTACTGGTCACAAAACTACCTTTGGGCTAGGCTATACTCGACAGCATCTAGAACAAAATTTCTCACAATATCTCAACTATGATTACCCCAAAAATCATCTAGAATCTACTCAAACTGCAACCACCCCCATCTCTAAAACTACTAATACCAAAAAAAACGACTACCTCCACGATCGCATCGCCGAACTCACTACCCTATTTTTTCAGCAACGGCAACGCCTTGGGGGCAACCGAGCTAGCCACACCGCCCAACTCTGGGCAACCATCCTCGCCCGCCGGGAATTGGGAGAGAGTCTACAATTGATTGCGATCGACCTACAAATGCCCTACGAAACCGTAAAAACCTACGCCAAACTCGCCCGGAGAGCAGCAAATCTTGGCTCCTCTATCTAATCTATCAATATTAAGACTTATTAAAATAATCCGTACACTGCTTCAAATGTAAGTTACTTTATATCATATAACTTGATGGCATAAGATAAAATCATTTATGGGATACCATAGCAGTCTTAAATGATCTCACCCACCGTCGGCGGGTAGAATCACCTCCCAGAAGCAATCTAATTTAGAACATGATTTAGGAGCGCTATAGTTCTCCGGATAAAAATGTATGAGCAATGTATCCTTGCATATTATGCAAAAGGCGATCGCCAGCCTCCTCAACCCTCCACTTCAGCCTGATTCTCTACCTTTTATTTCCCTATCTGAAACCGAGGAACAAGCTATTAAGGGTGCTAAAAAAATATTAGGTTTACCAGAAACCGGGACAGATATCAAAGTCGGCTTGCTAAAGCTAATTTTTGATCTAGTTCATCTAGAAAATAAGCAAGATAGTAATAATGGCAGCAATAAATCTTCTAGCTCAACCCACTATATTCCTCTACAGAAAATTACCTGTGAATCTGATGCTTATCCCCCTATTCCCTATCCTGCTGTCACCCAACCCTCTCCAGAATCCTTAACTACATATCAGCAAGGTATTACCCAAGAAATTACGCCCTATTTAGATCAAAAAAAATGGGAAGATTGTGACTTTGTGTTATTTATTCTCGAAAAATATGGCTCCTGTGTCAGTTATGGTGATGATCACACTGCTCTAGTTGATGCCGCCCGGATGACAGCAGCAATTGCTGAGGCTTTGGTACAAAATCAAGCATCACTACAACAAACATCACTAGAGCAAAAAATTCATCTTGTTGCAGGGAGCTTGTCAGGTATTCAAAACTTTATTTATACCATTGCTTCCGATGGAGCATTAAAATCTCTACGGGCAAGAAGTTTTTATTTAGAGCTTGTGGCAGAGGAAATTGTGCGACGGCTTTTAGCAGAATTAAATTTACCTCGTACCAGTGTAATTTATGCAGGCGGGGGAAATCTTTTCCTCCTTGGTGGAGATTCTGAAGATAAGCTAAAAGAAAAATTACAAACCTTACAAGATAAATTTAATAAATGGTTGTTAAAAGAATTTCAAGGGAAGATTTGCTTTTCTTTAGATTATGCTCTTTGTGATATTAAAGATGTCGGCTCTGCCAAGTTTCGTGATTGTTGGGATCAGGCGATCGCTAAACTTGCAAAACAAAAAAACCAGAAATTCATTAATCAAATTGGTGATTTACTAGCACCTAAAGATAGCCATCTACCTTGCAAAGTCTGCCATCGAGATGATGTAGATATAAAAAATCTAAAACCTCTGAATAAGCGTGATCTAGAATCACCTCTTGCCTGCCCAACTTGTAGAGATATGTTTGAATTAGGAGATGATTTACCGAATACACTAATAATTCTAAGAACAAACTCTATAACATCTACTACTATTTTGGGGGCGAGCCATGGCTTAGAGGTCAATGGATATTATTATTATTTATTTGAAAATGTCAGCAAACTTCTTATCAGGATTAATCCTGAAACTGACACAATTTATACTATTAATAGCTGGAAAATAGAAGATTATAGCCAAGGTCAAGTTTTACCGATGCTGATGGGAAGATATTATCAACCAGAAGATGGTAGATTTATTACCGCAGAAAAATTAGCAGAAGTTGCTCAAGGGATTAATCGAGTGGGATATCTGAGAATGGATGTCGATCGCCTAGGACAAATTTTTGCTAAGGGGCTAGATGATCATAATTATTCCTTACCCAGGGTTGCTAGTTTATCACGGCAGATGAGTTATTTCTTTAAGGTATATCTGAATAGCTTGGCGAGCGATCGTAAACAGAACTTTCTAGAGTATCAGGAAAGGGAGAAATTTCAAATTCTGAGTGAGAGCGATCGTAAAAATCTCATGTTTATCTATGCTGGTGGCGATGATTTATTTATTAGCGGTGCATGGAATGAAATCATCGAATTTGCCTTAGATATCTATCAATCATTTCGGGCTTATGCCGGTAACAATCCAGATATTACGATCTCTGGCGGGATCAGCATTGAAGGAGCAAAATTCCCCCTCTATCAAGCTGCAAATTCTTCGGGTAGTGCCGAGGAAAAAGCAAAAGGCAACGGACGGGATAGTTTGGGATTATTTGGTGAAGCCTTCAAGTGGGAAGAATGGCTTGGGGCAGAAGAGATTGATGTTCAACATATAAAAGCTCTTAAAAAATCCTTTGAATACATTGGTACAAATGAGAAATTAGATATATTTGGGGTGTTACCAATTACTCAAGCTATTCTTAGCTTATTGAAATCTGAGGCTCAGGCTTCCCGTAATTTTACTCATAATTTGTTAGCAACTGCTCAAGTTCAAGAACAAAAAATTGCTGAAATTGCAAATAAGAGGAAAGTCAAGCAATACGATACAGAAGAGGAAGATATTCGTTACTTTTTACATCTCCCAAAAATTGCCTATACTCTTGCTCGGTTGCCTAGCCAAGTTAAAGAATATGGTTCATTTTCAAAAATTCGCACATCTCTAAAAAGTCCCTATAATGCACCTTATTTTCGAGCGATCGCCACTTGGATTGAACTATTAAACCGTGTACCTAATAATTCAGGAGAATAGAAAATGGCTTTTGGTATTTATAAAACAGTTGGTGCGGTAGTCAAGGAATTTCAGATTATCTATACAGAAGCTGATTTTATTGAGGGGCTGACTTTTGCTGTTTCAGATTATTTTCGAGAAGATTTGCAGCTAATGATGCGGGAAGGTGTGGTGGATAATTCTGAATATGCTATTTGTGAAAATTTGATTTATCCAGTCCTCAAAGAAGTTTGGAAACATTATCGCAGTAAGTTTTTATTATGGAGTCACCAGTCTCTGAACTATGATGAGAGATTATCCGGTTTTCCTGAATATATTTTGGCTAGGCGATCGCCCCTAGGGAAAGTTGTATTCGATCGTCCCTACCTAATGCTGGTAGAAGCAAAGCAAGATAATTTTGAAGCTGCGTGGGGACAATGTATTACGGAAATGATCGCTGCTCAGCGTTTGAATGGAGAGCTAAATCTCACAGTATTTGGGATTGCTTCTAATGGCGATCGTTGGCAGTTTGGTAAGCTGAAAGAAAATACTTTTACTAAAAATACGACTTTCTTCAGCATCCAAGAAATTGACAAATTAACATCAGCAATTAATTATATTTTTCATGAATGTGAAATACAATTAGAGGAAATCCGGGAGCTTTTAACTGTGTAAACGACTCAACTCAAAACAATATTTTCACACCCTAGACTAGCTTGTAAAACCATTAGTAACTAAACAAATACTATGACTGCCATCACTGTTAAACATAATTTGAGCTTTGAAGAATACTTAGCCTACGACGATGGGACGGACGATCGCTATGAATTGTTTGATGGAGAATTAATCCTTATGACCCCACCTATAGGGCATCACTCGTTGATCCTTTTGAAGTTGACAGAAGTTTTTATGACAGAGATACGGCGGCAAAATTTACCTTGGGTTGCCTTGCAGATGTTTGGGGTGCGGACTGGGCTTCGGCGATCGCGTTTACCCGATCTATGTGTGATTCCCCTAGAGCAGGTAAAGGAGTTGCTAGATGTGGCGGGTGTTCTGGAGTCTGGGGCATTAATAGTAGTAGAGGTGGTTAGCCCTAGTTCTGTCACTACTGACTACCGCTACAAAAATGCTGAATATGCAGCCGCAGGGATTCCTGAATATTGGATTATCGATCCCCGACAAAACAAGATTTCTATACTACAACTAGTGGAGGGCTTATACGAAGAAAAAATATATCAGGGTGACGAGGTGATGCGATCGCCTTTACTCCCAGAACTAGCGATCGACCCAACTCAAATCTTCCAAATTTAGCTTTTCGTTAATTAAACGATATTCAAAATAATTATGATTTCAAAACCATCAAAACCACAACCGTCCAATAATTCTCAGGGAATCGAAGCTGAAATGATTAAACAAATTAAGTTACTTAATCATCTTCAGGAATACCCAATTAGAACACTTGTTGAACATACACAATCTTTCGGATATTTTTGAAAGATAGTGGACTAAAAACAAACCAAAATTCGCAAGTTTTTAGATTCTATGAATAGAATTAAAGATAAATTAGTTGCTTTAGAAACTGATGAAATTATTCAGGCTATTCCTGACGATGAAATAAGAGTAGGGGCTAAGTTTGAAAAAATTAAGTCAGACATTGTTTTTTTAGAGCCAAAGCTTTACTATGCAGCACGTGAAAGGGAAGGTGAACCATTTAAGAATGTTATCTCAGAAGCTATTCTTAAAGTTAAGAACGTAGCAGATTTTAAACGACTAGTTGAGTTAATTGAAGCAACTGTCGCTTATCATACTTATCATAAAAGAGGAAGGAATTAAATTTATGGCAAATGGATATTTAATTGGCAAAGTAATCATTCAAGGAACTCTATCCTTAGAGACTGGACTACTTATTGGCAGTAGTGATGAAAATCTTGATATTGGTGGACTTGACAAATTTGTTGTTCGTGACCCATTAACTAGATATCCTTATATTCCGGGTTCATCAGTTAAAGGCAAGCTGCGCTCAATTCTAGAGCTTTTAGAGAGAAAAGCTATGAATAGGCATGGTGGCAGTGGTATTTATCGCTATGAAAGCGATGATCTTCAAAGTGGGTATACTAAGATTTCAGGTGATAAACATTTACCTTTTGCTGGAGCAAATATTTGTCCAGTTTCTCGGATTTTTGGTTCTACAGGTGGAAAATGCTTACTTAAACAATCAGTGGCTATTAGTGAAAAGTTAGCAGATTTAAAAACCGGGACTAAAGCAATTGCAGAAGATCCAAATGAGCTATACGTTGAAGTAAATGGTCGTAACTCTCCTGCAAGATTAATTGTAAGAGATATGTACTTAACAGATAAATCTGCGAAACGCCTTAAAGAAATTGACACCGGACTATTTATGACTGAGCGAAAGTCAGAAAATAGTATTGATAGAATAACTTCTGCTGCCAGCCCCAGACAGTTTGAGCGTGTACCTAGAGGTTCAGAGTTTAACTTTGAGATGATTTATACGATTGATGATGAAGATAAGTCTAAAGCGGTTGTAGATATTAAAAATATTCTCCGCACTATTTTCGTTTTAGAGGATGATGCTTTGGGTGGTTCTGGATCCCGCGGCTACGGCAAAGTTAGATTTCTAGATATCAAATTTGGTTACAAGGATTATAAGTCACTAAATGCTGATTCATCGGTACTTTCTCTTCCTGTATTTAGTGAACTTACAAAACCAATTAAAAGTACGCAAGAGCTATCAAGTGAGTTTTCTAGTGTAGAAAGATTGATTTTAGGAGAATCTAAATCGTGATTCAATGGAAACTAGTTAAACTAGATTTTGGGAATACTCCGGTTCATTTTGGAGAGGTAGGAATTGGGCTGGAAGCAGCTAGTGAGCGGGTACGATCGGACACTCTTTTCAGTGCTTGGGTAATTTCCTATGCTCGTTTAGGAGGAAAGATTGAAGATTTACTAGGGCGCTTTAAAACAGAGTCAGAACCACCTTTTAGATTGAGTTCAACTTTCTTGTTTAGAGACAGGAAAAAAGATGCAGAAAATTCTAAAGATCCAACTATTTATTATTTACCAAAGCCTCTTAAATTTCCCATT
>JAAUUE010000164.1 GCA_012031635.1 Coleofasciculaceae cyanobacterium SM2_1_6
CCTCACCCCAGCAATGACGAATCGCCGGAGCCGGAACTGAATTTAAGCCCCACGATCGCCGCATCATAGTTAGTGGCTTTACTATCATTAATAAAATCAATCCCTTGCCAAGTGGATAATGTGTTCGAGAGATGGGGAACACCGGGAAAGTTGGTGACACCTTGGGCGATGACTTCTGGAGCAATTCCAGCTAATTTTGCAGCGAATACTGCCATGAGTAAATTTTGCTGATTGTGTGATCCGCCCATGCGTAGGGCTTGAGCTTGGACGATCGGCACATTTTGAGCATAGACCCAGCCATTTTCGAGGTAGCAACCTTGATCTGGATTTCCCAAAAGATGAGCTTTGCCCTTAATGCTTGTCCAGTAGATATTTTCGGGATTATGACCATTTCCAGAGCTTAGGCTCCCTTTTCTCGCAGCTATGCCCAGATTGTGGAGATAGGGATCATCGCCATTGAAAATTTGGAGATTAGAAGCGTGGAGGAGTTTGGCTTTGATTTGGGCGTAGTTTTCTAGGGTTTTGTGGCGCTCTAGATGGTCAGGAGTAAGGGTTGTCCAGATGCCAATGTGGGGAGCGATCGAGCTAGAAGATTCAATTTGATAGCTACTCATTTCGGCAACTACCCAGTCTAAATTTTTTTGGTCTAGATTTTTCTGGTTACTTTTATCCTGAGGTAGTTCTAAATATTGATATTGCAGGGCTAATTCACAGGCAGCATCCCCAATATTGCCACAGGCAGGAGCATTTAATCCCGCAGCTTGAAAGATCGCCGCAGTTAGAGCCGTAGTAGTAGTTTTGCCGTTAGTTCCCGTAATCGCAACCCAAGGAATAGTTCCCAGATGCCGCCACGCCAATTCCATTTCCCCGATCGTCTCGATGCCCAAATTTCTCGCTTCCACCAACAAAGGCACATCCCAAGGCACACCGGGACTAACCACAATTAAATCGGGCAGTTGATTTTGCTGTTTGGCTGCTTCCCAGTCGGGGCGATGACCAAGGAAAACGGGAATGTGATCTTTAGCTAGTTGTTGTTGTTGTTGCTGGAGAAGTAGGGAGTCACCTCGATCGCTCACCTGCACATCCCAACCGGATTGGTGTAATAATTTAGCAGCAGCAACTCCTGATTTTCCTAAGCCAATGACAAGGGCGTGGGGCATAATTTCAGTGAACAGTTATTTCAAGGCAAAAGGCAAAAGGCAAAAGGCAAAAAATAGAGTGAAATTTTTACTTTCTACTTTCTACTTTTTACTTTTTACTTTAGAACAAGGAACAGGGAATAGAATTTCTACTTGAGAATAGTTAGTTGATGATAACTGTTAACTGTTAACTACTAACTGTCAACTGTATTTTCTCCTTGAGACGGCGGGGATCACCTCGATCGACAATCCTGCCCTGCTCCAGAAGAAAAGCTCCATCGCAATAATCTAACTCTTCTAGGCGGTGAGTTACCCAGAGGGCAGTGATCCCCCGGTTGTGGACAAGGTTTTGGACTTGGGCGACTAGCTCGATTTGGGTATCTGGATCCAGCAGGGCGGTGGGTTCATCAAAGATCAACACGGGACAATGGCGGGCGATCGCTCCAGCAATGGCAATCCGTTGTTTTTGACCACCACTCAGAGCATAGATAGGGCGGCGTTGGAGTTCTAGGAGATTCACGGCGGTGAGGGCTTCTTCTACCCGTTGATGAACTTCTGGGGGCGAGAGCTTATCTGCTACTAAGCCAAAAGCCACATCTGCGCCAACGGTGGGCATCACCAATTGATGATCAGGGTTTTGAAACACAAAGCCTACGGGCTGTTGGATCTCTAGTTTTCCCGATTGCAGGGGGATCAAGCCCGCCAAGAGCTTCAAGAGCGTAGATTTGCCGCTACCATTAGCTCCCAACAACATCCAAAATTCTCCCCTAGGCACATCAAAACCGCAGGAAGACAGGATCAACGGCTCCTCAATTGACCAACTAAAACACAAATCTCGGACGCTAATCGCCGGGGTACTCATTTACAATTTATAGTCAAATTGATAATCACTAAAGGTTACTGAGTGAAGCCAAAAAAGGTTACTAAGCGGACTTGTACTGAGCGGACTTGTACTGAGCGAAGCCGAAGTAGCAGAAGTAGCAGAAGTAGCAGAAGTATTGCCATCATTAACTGGGAATTAATTAACTGGGAATTAAGAACTATTCTGCTACGGCGGCGGAGAAAAATCCGGGGGGTTTACCAGAGGCGGCGGAGCCAGATTTTTGGGAGATTTGAATGGCACTAATCTGATCGCTGAGGATGCCAATTTTCTTTTCTGGTTGGCGATCGCAGGTCAGTTCCAAAATTTCCCCATTGCTCGATCGCATGGCAGTAATAATTGTTTGAAAAAGAGCTTCTGCATCTTCTGCGGTCTTCCGTTGCACAGACATGGAGACAGGATTAGTTTTTAGAGTAATGTCGATGGTAAACATAGGGTAAACAGAGAATAAACGAACATAACAGGCTAACTTTGCTTGATGATCATAACAGTTATTGGTGTTAGGTGCAGGATACAGGGACAGCAATCAGCAATTCTCATTTTAGAACATATGAACTAAAAAGTAGCCTTAAAAAGGCGTTTTTGCCCAAGGTGCTGAACGACAGAATAGGGCTTCTAGCTTTTATCGATCGGGCATTTTTGCCATGATGAGAATTGCTGACTCCTAACTCGCTGACAGCTAGAAAAAATTCTTTGTGCAATAATGGATAGAATCTGTTTTTGATCCCCGTAGTTATTTCTACAAATTAGAAGACAACTACCCAATTACTCAAAACCTATATTACTCAAAGGAAAATTCCTATGTCCATTCTGGCGCGATCGCAGTTTTAGCTATACTCATTGTGGTCCACGAGTTGGGGCATTTCATGGCTGCCCGACTTCAGGGAATCTATGCTAATCGGTTTTCCATTGGTTTTGGTCCTATTTTGCTCAAATACCAAGGTTCCCAGACAGAGTATGCAATCCGGGCGTTTCCCCTTGGTGGGTTTGTGGGTTTTCCCGGCGAAGACGAAGACACGGATATTCCCGCCGATGATCCCAACTTGCTGCAAAATCGCCCTTTGGTCGATCGAGCGATCGTCATTAGTGCCGGAGTCATTTCTAACCTGATCTTTGCCTATTTTCTCCTCGTCACCCAGGTCGGCATTGTTGGCGTTCCCACCTTCAACTACCAGCCCGGTGTTCTCATCTCCCAAGTCGCCCCAGAGAATAGCAGCCTAGTCGCCCAAGCAGCCGGAATCAAGCCGGGGGATGTTGTCACCGCCATCAATGGGCAGGAGTTACCCGCCAGTGCCGAAGCCATCAAAACCTTGATGCTAGAAATTCAGCAGGCTCCCCAGCAAAATATCAACCTCACGGTACAACGCCAACAAGAAACCCGCCAACTCCAACTCACCCCCGAATTAGGAGCCGATGGTAAGGGCAAGATTGGGGTACAACTGGCTCCCAATGGAGAAATATTTAAGAAGAAAGCCGAAAATATCTTTGCTGCCTTTACGGGCGGGGCGGAGGAATTGCAGCGAGTTACCTTGATGATTTTCCAAGGTTTTGGGCAATTACTTAGCAACTTTGGCGAGACAGCCAAACAGGTTTCCGGACCCGTGGCGATCGTGGCGATGGGAGCAAATATTGCCAAGTCAGATATCACTAGCTTGTTACAATTTGCAGCTCTGATCAGTGTCAACCTCGCCATTATCAACATCCTGCCTCTCCCCGCCCTCGATGGTGGTCAACTTGCTTTCCTGCTCCTCGAAGCTCTCCGGGGGAAGCCTTTGCCTAGCCATGTGCAAGAAAATATTATGCAAACTGGGCTATTGCTAATTATGGGTTTAGGCATCTTCTTGATCGTCCGGGATACGGTTAATATTGTTTCTGGTTGACCTTGTAACCTAGATGAATCAATTAATCTCAATCATCGTTCCTACCTACAATGAGGCGGGAAATATTGGCACTTTATTATCAGAGCTAACTGGTGTAGCTGGGGCGGGAAGTTGCCTAGAAATTATTGTGGTGGATGGGGGCAGTAGCGATCGCACCCCCGCTATTGTTGCAGAATATATTTCTAACTACAGTTCTAACCATCCTGCTGATGCTGCTGGTAATTATGTGGATAACTCTCTAATCCGGCTAATCTCCACTAGCCCCGGCAGAGCCGCCCAGATGAACCAAGGAGCCAAGGCTGCCCGAGGGGAAATTCTCCTGTTTCTCCACGCCGATAGCCGCCTACCCAAGGATTTTATTAAATTAGTTAATCAAGTTTGGGAAATCCCAGAGCAAGGCTCCCAGACTCCCCCTCATCCCCACATTGCTGGAGCCTTTGAGCTAGAAATTACCGGAGACTTACCCGGACTGCGCCTTGTAGAAAAACTGGTAAACCTGCGATCGCACCTCTGTCAACTGCCCTACGGTGATCAAGCTATTTTTCTCAAGACAGCAACTTTTCAGCAAATAGGTGGCTTTCCCGACCTGCCGATCATGGAGGATTTTCAATTGATCCGCCGACTCCAAAAATTGGGCAAAATTGCGATCGTCCCCGCCCCCGTCAAAACTTCGCCTCGGCGCTGGCAAAAATTAGGAGTCTGGCAAACCACCATGATTAATCAGTTAGTTATCCTTGCTTTCTTTTTAGGATTTCCTCCAGAAAAAATTGCTAACTTCTATCGTCGTAAAAAATAATTATGAACTTATTGTAAGCATCTCAACCCAGTCATAGCCTAGATAAAGTTATTAGAAATATAGCAAAGAAAGACATAGCTAGGACAAAATAAGAGTTGCGAACCCCCCGCGCTGCGGGGGGTTCGCAACTTAAACTTTCTTCACCATCTCGGTCTTTGCTATAGCGATCGCTCCGCTATGAAGTCTACTGTTGTTGAGCGATCGCTAGATTTAGAGGATTGATAAAAAAATAAGCAAAGAACTCTACTTCCCCCTTGTTAAGGGGGATTGAGGGGGAGCGCCATACTATTTTCTATTGCCTAGTTATTTTAGGTAGGAATCAAGTTTTCTGGGGTTTCAGTTTCTAGATCAGGACTGGTCTCAGTAGGAAGGCTCACCACACTCAAACGCAAGGCTGTGGTTCGATCGGCCACAATATGCTCAGCTTTGATCAGGTCAAATAAACCCAAACGCTCTAGACGGCTTTGGATTTTTGCACTAGCTCCCGCCACATAGACTTGTAAACCCTTGTCATGGGCATCCCGGATCGCATTCTCGATCGCCAGAGAAGCCGTCACCCCCAGCATTGGCACATCACTGAGATCCATCACCAAAATATCCGCATCTTGCATGGCATTGTGTTCCCTCGCGATCGCCTTAGAAAGACCAAAGATCATGGGGCCACTGAGATAAAATAGCAAAATTCTGCCAGCACCTTGGTCTAACAACATCTTTTCTTCTGCACTCAAGCGCACATCATCATCATTATCTGTAATCAGTTTCACCTCTTGGGATTGCAGACTACTCAGGCGCTCGATCGTCAGAATATTAGCAACAAATACCCCCACTCCCACCGCCACAATCAGATCCACAAATACCGTCAGGAGCAGCACCCCGTACATAATTAACGAACCCTTGATGGAGACTTTGTGCGATCGTTTCAAAAAGCTCCAATCCAGAATATCAATCCCCACCTTCAGGGCAATCCCCGCCAACACCGCCATGGGAATTGGTTGAGTGAGTTTCGCCGCCCCCAGCACTACCACCAACAAAACTAAAGCTCTTGTCAAACCAGAAACCGCAGACTTAGCTCCCGTCTGGATATTCACTACCGTTCCCATGGTTGCTCCCGCCCCCGGCAGACCGCCGCAGAGTCCTGAGACAATATTGCCGATTCCTTGACCAATCAATTCCTTATTAGAATCATGCTCTGTCCGAGTCAGACTATCGGCAACTACCGCCGTCAGCAGAGTATCAATACAACCCAACATGGCAAGCATCACACTATCCACAAAAATCCGAGTGATTTGACCAGGGGTGAAAGTGGGCAACTGGAGAGTAGGCAAGCCCACAGGAATTTCCCCAATCCGGCGAATTTCCGCATTTTGAAACACCGTCACCGAGATAATTGTCCCCACAATCAAGGCAATTAACTGAGGCGGCACGAGCTTTTTAAGTTTCTTTGGCATCAAGAAAATAATTGCTAAAGTCAGCCCCCCTAGGATCGCCTCTGGAGGATTCACATTCACCAACAAGTTCGGAATTGCTGCCACCGTGCCGATGACCCCCCCCTTGGGAGCCGCCTGTCCCAAAAAAGGAGCAATCTGCAAAATAATCAGAATTACGCCAATCCCCGACATAAAGCCCGAAATCACACTGTAGGGCATCAGGGTGATGTATTTGCCGAGCTTGAAAATCCCAAAGATAATCTGCCATAGACCAGCCAACATGACCACCGTGAAGGCCATCGCCAAACCATTTACCGGGTCACTAGCCACAAACCCCGCCACGATCGCCGTCATTACCACCGTCATCGGTCCCGTTGGCTCCGAGATCAAAGTTGGCGTTCCCCCAAATAGAGCCGCAAAAAAACCAACACATACGGCTCCGTAGAGTCCAGCGATCGGTCCCACCCCAGAAGCCACCCCAAAGGCAAGAGCAAGGGGCAAGGAAATAATCGCCGCCGTCACCCCCCCAAAAATATCTCCCCGGAGATTATCAAAACGAATCAGATTAGTAATAGCCATTAGTTATTAATTAAAGTTGGTAGAAAATGTGGAATATATAATTAAAAATTATGAATATTATCCAGCATCCTTAAAATACTACAAGGCTACTACCCTCATCCATAGGCTTCATCAATAATTCTTAGCCTAGTCATAAGTTAAATCCATACCTAGCTTCAGAAAAAGCTCCTTAACATCTCTTCAGGAGAACTTATAAGTTAGAAACATAGCCAATATAAATAAATGATGTAGAGACAAAACAAATTGACAATCAAGTAACTATAAATATTTGGTTATTTCTATTGATTCGATATATTTTTGGCATGGTTCACCCTTCTTCGATGCACAATATTCTGCTGCGCTATTGGTTAGCTGCTGGTGGTATTGATCCCGATCGAGATGTGCAGCTAGAAACCATTCCCCCGGCCCAAATGGTGGCAGACCTGAAGGCGGGGACGATCGATGGCTACTGTGTCGGGGAACCGTGGAATATCCGGGCTGCCATGGAGGGAGTCGGCTTTACGGCGGCGACAGATCTAGAAATTTGGCAAGGACATCCGGGTAAGGTTTTAGGAGTCCGGGAAGACTGGGCAAATACTTACCCCAACAGCCACGTTGCTCTTGTCAAAGCTCTCCTCGAAGCCTGTAAATATTGTGCCGATGCTGCGAACCACGAAGATATCCGCCAACTCCTCGCCAGTCGCCAATACCTCAGTACCAACCCCGAATATATTCAGTTAGGTAATCCCGATCACTACACCTGCAACCTAGAAGCCTCGGTGGAATACGCCCATCATCTCTTTTTTGGGGAAGGGATGAATCGCCCCAGCCGGACTGAGCATCTGTGGATGATGACCCAAATGGCAAGGTGGGGAAATATTCCCTTTCCTCGCAACTGGGTAGAAATCTTGGAACGGGTCTGTCGGGTCGGGGTCTTTAGTACAGCAGCACGGGAACTGGGGATAGGAGATATCAAGTATCGCCGGGAAGCAATTAAGTTATTCGATGGCATCACCTTTGACTCGGAAGACCCGATTAATTACCTCAATCAACTCCAGATCAAACAAAATTTCACCATGGCTGAAGTCCATCTAGACGGGATTAGATCACCCATTATCCCCGCCGCTTAGAAGATGCCTGAAAAAGTTTTTATTGTGGGTGGCAAAAGTTTCGATCCCCCTAAATCTCCCTACCCTACGGGAATGTAAAGCCTATAGAAAGGAGACTTTGAATTAGGTTTCCCCCCCTTTTGAAGGGGGGCTAGGGGGGATCGCTGAGTGTGAAATATCAGAGATCATACCTTTTCAGATATCCTCTTAGTCTCCTTCCCAACTACTCAATTAACTAACGACCAAAAACAAGAAAAATCATGCAAGCAACCAATCATCTCCCTCAATATCTCAATACCTATCCCCAAACCACGCCGCATCATAATTTCTCGGTTGTTATTGAAAATGTTAGCAAAGTTTATCCCACTCCCCAAGGAGGTTACACAGTCCTTAAGGATGTG
Organism: Coleofasciculaceae cyanobacterium SM2_1_6; assembly: GCA_012031635.1. Lineage (GTDB taxonomy): Bacteria > Cyanobacteriota > Cyanobacteriia > Cyanobacteriales > JAAUUE01 > JAAUUE01. Next base: position 8,191 of record JAAUUE010000164.1, read on the forward strand.
AATTTAACCGTTAAGGATGGGGAATTTATTTGTGTTATTGGGCATTCTGGCTGTGGCAAGTCTACTCTCTTGAATATGGTGTCGGGGTTTGCCCACCCTACAACGGGTTCAGTGTTAGTCAACGGTAAACTAGTGACAGAGCCGGGGCCCGATCGCATGGTGGTGTTCCAAAATTACGCCCTCTTGCCGTGGTTGACGGTCTATGAAAATGTCTATCTTGCCGTGGATGCGGTGAGTCCCGAAAAACGGGAAGCCGAAAAACAGGCGATCGTCCGGGATCACCTCGCCCTTGTGGGTTTAACTGAAACCGCCCAAAAAAAGCCGACCCAAATTTCGGGGGGGATGAAACAACGGGTCTCGATCGCCAGAGCCTTAGCTATTCGCCCGGAGGTATTAGTCCTTGATGAGCCTTTTGGGGCTTTGGATGCCATTACCAAGGAGGAGTTACAGGAAGAGTTACTGAAAATTTGGAATGATCATCGCTGTACAGTGTTGATGATTACCCACGATATTGATGAAGCCCTGTTTCTGGCCGATCGCCTAGTGATGATGACCAATGGACCAGCCGCAGCTATTGGGGAAATTATGGAGATTCCCTTTCCTCGTCCCCGGGACCGCGATCGAATTATGGAAGACCCCCAATACTACGACCTGCGGAACCATGCCCTAGACTTCCTCTACAATCGCTTTGCCCACGATGATGATGCTGCTTAGGAGACTCAAGGCAACTCTAGGAAATTTGTGACAACGTAGCAACAATGGTTGCAGATTTCCCTGAAACACTTTGAGATTGTCATTAAAGATTGTCATCAAAAGTTTGTTAGAGGATGCCTAAAAAGTTGCTATCTAAAGTTGGTATCTTATGGAGTCTTGGCGACTCAAGTCGCAGCTACAGGAGCAAAACCTACCTACGCAGGTTAAGAAGAGCCTTGAATTGCGGGTTAGTCCACCCGGGTAGAATTTGTTCTTGTAGTTGCGGTTACTCTTCGAGAAGTTGCTAAATATTTACAATCACCAGAAACTTCTTAAACATCCTCAAAAATAATATCCTCATAAACCGCCTCAATAGAAAAGCTTAAACCTATGCTTTGTAACTCGATATGATCGCCTGCCTGATAATTAAAAATCTCCCAATTATCACGATCGTTTTTGGAGTATAAATCGATCGCTATTTTTTCCGCATCAACTAAAACATAATCTTGCAACTGAGGATTACGCCGATACAATCTAAACTTATCCCCTCGATCGTAACTAGCCGTATTTGGAGATAAAACCTCAACAATCAAACTAGGATATTGAATGGCTTCGATGGCTGTTCGATCGC
>JAAUUE010000165.1 GCA_012031635.1 Coleofasciculaceae cyanobacterium SM2_1_6
AGCCTCGCCGAGGGCGATCGTCCAGACTCTCCAAGCCATGGCAAAAACTCCAGAAGCTAATGCTTATCGGGATTCCCTCGCCCTTGCGGGAGAAACTGGCACCCTCAGTAACCGTCTCCGCAATACTCCTGCGACTCGCATTTTTGGGGTAAAACTGGGACTCTCCGGGGCATAGTATCGCTCTCTGGTTATGTAGACAGTCCCGACCATGAGCCGTTAGCTGTGAGTATTACCGTAAATAATTCCCCACAAGCCCTTGCAGATGTCCGGTTTGGGATCGATCGCCTCATAGTTCAAATGAGTAGACTACGCTCCTGCCCCAGTTGACAGTGAACAGTGAACAGTGAACAGTGAACAGTGAACAGTGAACAGTGAACAGTGAACAGTAAGAATTAATAACTTAGGCTTTAATTTAAGTCTTACAATAAGATTGCCGAACTTCTCACTACAAGTAACTGATTTGCAACTCCCTGTACCTCCCTCTACCTCCCCTTACCTCCTGATAACTGTTCACTGTTCACTGATAACTGATTTATGGCGCAATCGATCGAGCAACTGGAAAGGGAATTGACAAAACTAGAATTAGCGATCGCTGATCTTTGTCAACAATTGACTACTCTCTATCCCCCCTACCTCAAACTCTTTGGGGAAACTATTCGCCGCCAGTTAATCATGGCAGTGTATCAAATCTGCACGGATACCCATCCCCAAGCCTTTTTACAAATGTCCCTTACCCAGAGATCAGACCTCCAGACTAAAATTAAACACATTGCCCACGGCATCCATCAGCAAATTTTAACCCCCTTAGAGAATCTGCAAGAAATTGCTACTTCCGGTTTTTTTTTGGAGCCTACGAATACACCAGATAATTTGTTAAGTAATTCACCAAGTAATGCTCTGAGTAATTCGCTGAGTAATTTACCAACTCAAGTATCGGACGATTCTCCAAAGGAGAGCCTACACCAAAGACAATCTGGAAAAATCAAAGCTCTTGTGTATTGGCAAAAACAAACAGATACAGAGATTAGCCAGCTATTACAACAGGCTTCCCAAGAAGTAAATCAAGTCCTCCACCAAGCCGGATTGCTTACCCAAAAACTGCCCCTTGGACTCCTCGAAGCTGCCGCCAAAATGGAATCTCTGAACGCCACTGCCATTGTGGGCAAGCCCAGTATTCTCAACTTGATGATGGAAGTAGAAAGCCTCAAAGAAGGAAAAGATGAGGAGTTAGAAGCAGAGGAATCTGCCCAGAAGGAACCCATTGGTTTAACTGCCGTGTATCTCCGGTGGACAGAACTAGAATTTCATAGTCCAGAGTTGAGTCTGGCAGCCCAGAGTGTTCGATCGACCATTAGCAAACTCCACAATCTCGATCGAGAGTATCACCGCCTGTTAAAATGTCATCAAGTCGCTCAAGCCCAAGCTGCTTGGCGATCGAGTTGGGTAGATGATTAGAGAACGAGTTTACACATAATTTGTGCTGGATCGATCGAGTTAAGGCTCAACCCAATTACATCAGCATTGCCGACTAATGACTAGTAGCTCCTGATTTAGGGGATAATGCAATAATAGTAGTTACAAATCTATGGTGTTTTTTAATCTTCAAGATTTCCTAAATTAAGAGCGATCGCCGTCCCATGCAAGAAATCCTATACCTAGAAATTCCCACACCCCATACTTCCCAAGTTATTCAGTGGCTCCAGCAGGATTGGCAACCCAGCCACGGGGAAATTATGCCTAGTCCAGAGGGGGTACAGTGGTATGCGGCTCGACCTGACTCGATCGCCTCGCCCTTGGGAGACATTAATATTTTTCTGTGGTCATTGCAGAGGACTACCTACCTGAAGGCGTTTCGCTACCAAGCCCAACCCATTCCCCAAGAATCTGCCCTGCTTGCCCACCTCCAACGGCAGCTAAGGATCGCCTTTCCGCCCCAGTATCCAGAGCCGCCCGCCATCGATCCCCAAGTTTCCATCTTCACCGCCCTCGAACCCTACTATCCCAGACGGTGAAATTTTTTCAAAAAATCCCCAAGGGAGAAGCAGACCTGAACCGAGTTTATTGGTGGGAGCAGCGCTGGCGAGAGGGAGTCCGCCATCCCCAAACCCCGAAGCAAGTTTTATTTGCAGACCCTGCGAAAACTAATCCCAGCAATCCAGAGTCACCTAGTTATGATTTAGTCTATCTAGGGGGAGCCTTGGGGGTGATCCATGCAGCGGTGATGGCACGGTTGGGCTACAAGGTGCTGCTGGTGGAGCGTTTAGGCTTTGGCAGAATGAACCGGGAATGGAATATCTCTAGAGATGAGTTCCAGAGTTTAATTGATCTGGGTTTGTTTACCCCCAGCCAGTTTGCCAGTGTGATTGCCAAGGAATATCTAGATGGCTTCAATAAATTTTTTGATGCCAACAATCCTCCCCACCTGAAATCCCCAATTTTGCATACGCCCAAGGTGTTGAATATTTGCATTGATGCGGAAAAGCTCCTCAAGCTCTGTGGGGAAAAACTTGTGGCGGCGGGGGGCGAAATTTGGGATGAGACGGAATTTATTTCTGCCAATATCAACAGCGATCGAGCCACCCTCTCCCTCACCCATTTACCGACTAAAACCCCAAAAACCGTAACTACCAGATTAATTGTGGATGCCATGGGCACTGCTTCGCCGATCGCTTGGCAGTTGAACGGGGGCAGGGCGTTTGATAGTGTGTGTCCCACGGTGGGCGGGGTGGTAAAAAGTGGTTTTGACCCCGAAGTTTGGGATCTCGACTACGGTGATGTCTTAAATAGTCATGGGGATATTTCCCGTGGCAGGCAGCTAATTTGGGAACTATTTCCCGGTGCCGATGGCGAAATTACTATTTACTTGTTCCACTACCATCAGGTGAATGCCACTAACCCCGGTTCCCTGCTGGAAATGTATGAAGACTTTTTTACCATCCTGCCAGAATATCGGCGCTGTGATCTGGAAAAACTGGAGTGGCGCAAGGCAACTTTTGGTTATATTCCGGGGCATTTTAGTGTAGGGAGTCGCGATCGCACCGTGGCTTTCGATCGCTTAATTGCCATTGGGGATGCGGCTTCTTTGCAATCTCCCCTTGTGTTTACGGGCTTCGGTTCCCTCGTGCGGAATTTAGGCAGGTTAACCCATCTTTTGGATACAGCCCTCAAGCACGATCTCCTTAAGGCAGAGAACCTGAACCAAATCCGGGCTTACCAAAGCAATACTGCTGTCACTTGGCTCTTTTCTAAGGGGATGATGGTGCCAACGGGGGCAAGCCTTCCCCCCCAGAGAATTAACTCCATGCTGAATACTTTCTTTGGGATTTTGGCTGATGAACCCGCTTCGATCGCTGATACTTTCATCAAAGACCGAACCAACTGGCTCACCTTCAACCGCCTCGCCCTCAAAGCTGCCATCAGAAACCCCGGCTTACTCCTCTGGATTTGGCAGTTGGCAGGATTTAAGGATATTCGCCGATGGCTGGGCAGCTATGTAGATTTTACTATTACGGCTTTTGTGGGATGGTTACTGGCGGGATGGGTTCCCCAACTTTTCCAAAAATACCAATCTTGGCTAGAGTCTAAATTTCCGGCTCTGTGGCTCCGGTGCTTGGCGCAAACCTATGCTTGGAAGCATGGCTTAGGGAAAAATCAAGGAGTTAAAGCTCCCGGAGAAATTCTCAAAGCTCCCATGAAAAACTCCCCCCCGGTCGATCGACCCCTCGTCACTCCCATGCCACCCCAGAAAACGAACAATTGATTTGTAGGCAAAAACATACTCTTCACAGAGAACAGGGGGCTTAAGCCCCTTGCCTATCATCACAGATATTGCCTGTCTATGTTTAGTGCGGGGTTGGTTGTTTAGAGGCTAATTTCTGGAATTATAGTGCTAGACAGCTTAATTAGGACAAGGCTCGATACGTTGGCTGAGCGAAGTCGAAGCCGAATTTGTCTTAACTTTTATGGCAATGACTATATTTGTGGCGTTGTCAGAAATTTAGCTTTGAAAATAACTTGAAAATCTTTAAGGGCTTAAAATCAGAAAGAGAACCGACGACTTGCCGTGTTTCGTCTCGGTTCTCTAACTGGTTCGCTCCTCACACTGAATTTATGGTAGTTGCTATCAATTTATTTGTCAAGACTTTTGGTCAACTTTTATGAAATTAATTATTTGAGGAGATTGAAGAAATTATGAATCAAGCTGGATTGTGGCTCCTTTTTCCTCTACCTTGAGAATATGCACTTCCGCCTCTACTCCAAAGTTTTGCCAAGTAGTCGCGATCGCTGCCCCTACAGGTTTTGCCTGCTCTTGATTAGTCAAAGCTAAGAGGGTGGGACCAGCACCGCTAATAACTAAACCGTAGGCTCCCTGGTCGATCGCCATCTTCCAGACTTCCTGATAACCAACAATTAAACTCTGGCGGTAGGGCTGATGAATCCGGTCTTGGAGGGCTGCCCTTAACCATGGCTCTTTCCCGGTTCCTAATCCCCGTAAGAGTAACCCCAGATGGGCGACATTAAAGATGGCATCACTGCGGCTGTAGGTACTAGGTAATACGGCTCTGGCGGCGGCGGTGGCTAGTTCAAAATTCGGCACAGCAACCACAGGGATAATTTCTGGCAACCAAGGCACATCACAAATTTCCCACGAGCCATCTTCCCTAGTGGCGGAGAGGCGACAACCACCGACTAGAGCCGGAACCACATTATCAGGGTGTCCTTCAAGGTCAATCGCCAGATTTTGAATTTCTAATAGAGAGAGGGGCTGCCCCGCCAGATAATTTGCCCCCAATAATCCCCCAACTAGGGCTGTGGCGGAACTCCCCAAACCCCGTGCTAGGGGAATGCCCAATTCGAGGTCGATCGCTACTCCCGGCACTGGTTGCCCCAAGAACTGATAAACGGCACAGAAAGCCTGATATGCCAAATTACTACTATCAGTAGCTACCCGGGCTGCTTCTAAGCCCGTCACTCGAATTTTTAGGGGATTAGTCGCCTCTGGTTTTGGAGATGTTTCTGGATCTATTCTGGTAAATCTGGTAAAAGTAAATTTGTTGTATAAGCTCAGGGCTGCCCCCAAGCAATCAAAACCCGCCCCTAGGTTTGCGGTGGTTGCCGGGACTGTGATAGTAATGCGATCGTTCATAGAAGATGTAGAGAAATTTATAAATTTATGAAAATGGGGAATTTAGGTTATTTTGCTAAAAGCCACCGCTCTATTAAAACATCTAAAATAAAACATCTAAAACATCAGTTAGCTTTCTCGTCGCCAGACGTTGATGCGTCGATCGCTCCCCCCACTAATTAATAGCTTTCCATCTTTACTAAAAGCCAAAGAGTGAACTGCCTCAGAGTGGCTAGAGAGATTCCCTAAAAAAGCCCCGGTGCTGACTTCCCAGAGTTTGATGGTCTGGTCGGTACTAGCACTCGCAAAAAAATTCCCATCGGGACTCAGGGCGATCGCCAAGACAGAACCAGTATGGGCGGCAATATCATGGATTAATTTTCCGGTTTGCAGATCCCAAATCTTCACCGTCTGGTCTGCACTTGCACTCACCAAAGACCGACCATCGGCGGTAATCCCCAGCGCCATTACTTGTTTTTCGTGTCCACCAAGGGTCAACAGCGATTCCTTACAGCTTTCTGGGAAACAGTTCTGCTCTAAGTTCCACACCTTAATCCCCCCGTTAGTTGCCCCGCTTGCCAGCAACTTCTCATCGGCACTCATGGCTAGAGCCTGCACCGGAGAATTATGGCCAGCCAAAGTTTGTTTTAGTTTCCCCGTCTCCAAATCCCAAACTTTGACAGTCTGGTCACTGCTTCCTGTCACTAGAGTATCTGTCTTTGCTCCGAGCAGCACCTTGTACACTGAGCCAAAATGAACTTGGATATTACGGACAACATTGCTATTTACCAAATCCCAAACCTTGACTACATTCCAGCTACCCCCCACCGCCAAGTCACCGCTACTGTTGATGGCAACATCATAAACCCAGAGAGAATACATGGGCAGTACCTGTTGGGGAGTCTGACACTCTTTATCCTGACAAATTCGGGATAAATCCCAAGTTACTGCCTTGGAATAGTCACTCACGGTAATTAAACTAGTATTATCTGGGCTGAGAGCTAAGGAGTTGATGGAGTTGCCAATCCCGGAGAAGGTCTGCTCAAGCCGAAACTGGGGGGCAGCCATCTGGGGAGCAGGAGGACTAGGCGGATTGTTATCCATAGCTCCATTTGACCCAAGCGGCAGGGGTAGGTTACTAGGCAAGGAAAGGGGGTTATGGGCGGGATGATTGGCTAGGTTCTGAGATTCCTGTTGAGACTGCACCCATTGCCAACCAGCCCAGCCTCCTAGACCCATGGCGATCGCCATCACCATCCACACTCGATATCGTTGCCAAGATGACCGGAACATCTTAACTAGTTGCAAAGATGGCATATTTTTATCCATGACCCTAAATTTCTTTTATCATATGCCCTCGATCGGGCCTCAATTCTCTGCATCAAAGGTATCAAAAACCTCACGAGAATATCAGCAACATACCGATAGCTTTAGCAATATTAATTAATATTCAATCCTGTCTACCAATGTATTGCTTGCTCAAGAATTGTTCAATAGGTTTTTAATAGATGTCTGATAGGTTGGGTTGACGGTTGGCGATCGTCAGTTTGGATAATTGCAGGATAATTGCTGAATAATTAGTGAATAATTGCTGAATCTTCTAGCTTATCTCCGGGGGCAAAAATCGGAGCAGTGAATGGCAATACCAGAATTGGCGGTATCTGGGTGTACTGTACATTTGAGTCGATAATCATTGGTAAAAAATTCGCAGCTACTACAGGGAATACTGTGTAAATATCGGACTTGATGGATACCGTTTTTGCTGGTGCGGTAGAGAGAAACTAGACCGGAGATAATGAGCCACCAAGCAGTCAGGAAGCAGATTAGCCCAAGGAAAGGACGGCAAAACTGAATGATGGAGTGGAAGATGGCTGGGAGGATGGATGAAAAATTGAGGTGAAAATTGATATGGAGGAAATAGAACACGATCGATCTGGGGGTTAGGGGAATGATTTAGCTTTTGGAGAACCGTAGGAATCCCCGGAAACTTCGGGTATCTATGGGCAGATTTGCAGATTTGCCGCTAATTCTAGTTGATGCGATCGAGTCTGGAGATGAATTTTTATGAATTTAGTTATGGATTGATTTCGGTATTTTCTTTTTGAGTCTGATTTTGAGCCAGATCCTGTTTTTGCTCCCGGTGTCGCCAGATCCACCAGCCAGCGAGACAAAAAGTACAATTGCCAAGGACGGTCATCGCTGCTTGCAGAGTCACTAACCATTCGAGGCTGGGGCTATTATCAAAGAAATGCCATGTACAGGCACACATGGCACTCACTAGGGCTGGCAGCATTCCGTAGGCAAGGGCAGACCAAGTTCGATCGCCCGTCACTTCCCCATACCGCCAGATTAACCCAATGGCAACAATCCATTCCAAAACGCTAGAAATATGAATAATCCAAGTGGGAATTGAGAGGGCGTGCATAGATTCAGGATAGGATTCAGAATAGAGACGAGTATAATAACCCTATGATTTTAAGCCATAGAAGAGATTAAAAGAGATCAAAAGAGATTCAGGAAAATTTTGGTAATGCTTCCAGAACACTTCCGGGATTTGTGATAGGGAAAACTTATGGAAAAGAGATTATTAGGAAAATCAGGGATTGCCATTACGCCGATCATTATGGGGACTTGGCAGGCGGGGAAGCGGAACTGGGTCGGCATTGAAGATGGGGAGAGTATTCAAGCCCTGCAAGCAGCAGTGGCAGCAGGAATCACCACGATCGATACGGCAGAAATCTACGGGGATGGTCACTCGGAGCGGATTGTCGGCGAGGCGCTGGCAGGACAGCGAGACCAGTTAGTTTATGCTTCTAAGGTGTTTCCCAACCATTTAAGGCAAGATCAAGTAATTGCTGCCTGTGAACGATCGCTGCAAAATCTGCAAACTGATTATCTTGATCTCTACCAAATCCATTGGCCGAGCGGGGCTTTTAATAGTGAAATTGTCCCCCTGGAGGAAACCATGACTGCCCTCAATCTCCTTCAAAGTCAAGGAAAAATCCGCTCGATCGGCGTGTCTAACTTTTCTTTGAGCCAGCTACAGGAGGCGGGTCAGTACGGGAGAATTGATAGTATTCAGCCCCCCTATTCCCTCTTTTGGCGCTGGGCAGAAACCGAAATCCAACCCTACTGCCTTGCGGAAAATATCTCGATTCTTGCCTATTCTCCCCTTGCCCAAGGGTTCCTCACGGGGAAATTTGGGGCAGATCATCGGTTTGCTGAAGGGGATATTCGATCGAAGCACCGCCTCCGGGAACCAGCCAATTATCAACGAGTCCAAGAAGCGATCGCCGCCCTCCGTCCCATCGCTGCCGCTTACCAATGTACCCTCGGACAACTTGCCCTTGCCTGGTTAATTACCCGCCCCCAAACCATTGCGATCGTGGGAGCTAGATCCCCCCAACAAGCCCAAGAAAATGCCCAAGCGGGAGATTTAACCCTCAGCCCGGAAGCTTTGGCTCAAATTGAGGCGATCGGCAGCACGGTGACAGATCATCTAGATCAAAATCCTCTCCAGTGGTTTTTCTAGTCTCTGCTGCATGTTAATTAGAGGCTCGATCGTGTGGTACACTAGGCAAGGACTATCATTAGACAAAAAATTAATCATTACATTAAAGAGTAGTAAAGAATGACTCAAGTCGTTGTTGGACAGAATGAGGGCATTGATTCAGCCCTGCGTCGCTTTAAGCGTCAAGTATCGAAGGCTGGAATTCTGACAGAAGTTCGCAGACACCGCCACTTTGAAACCCCTCTAGAAAAAAAGAAGCGGAAGGAAGAAGCTCGGCGGAAAAAACGCTGGCACAACTAGGGCAGGTACTTAGTTCTTCGAGTTGTCAGATAATTGAGCTTAATTGTAAGTTCGTTGAGGGCGATCGCACAGGTTTCTAGTAATGGCGATCGCTATTTTGTGTATTTATTTCTCGATCGAGCTTCATCTATACTATGGAGAATTATATTTATCTTGACCCTCTGGTTTTATGAGAAAGGTATGAAGGTCAGCTACACTGAAAAGTAGACCATAAATTTTAAAAATGATGATCCAAGAACTTGAAGCGATATTTGACGGCACAGCCCTTCAACTTGAAAGCCCCTTAAATCTAGTTGCAGGCACGAGGGTACGGATTATCATTGAAAGTGTCTTGCCCGATGAAATCAACCCACCTAAAACATTTCTTAAAACTGCTCAGTCTTTAAAATTACGGGGTGATCCAGATTGGTCGGAGAAAATTGACCAATATTTGTCTGCGGCAACTTTTTCTGAAAATGACTAAAGTTTTTTTAGATACTTCTTTTGCGATCGCCT
>JAAUUE010000166.1 GCA_012031635.1 Coleofasciculaceae cyanobacterium SM2_1_6
GCAATCTGCCGTTAACCGTCTTGAAAAAGAGGCAATCGTCAAACCTTCGCCGCTGTTAACCCGATATTTATTCTCAGTGGGGAAAAGTTGTAAAGCTGACAAAGCAATATTTCTCGTAGCAGCAGCGATATTATTTGCAGTACGATATTTGATAATTGAAAGTATTTGATAATTTAAAGTTAATGGATTCCACACATCTAAGTTTAGAAGATCGACTTCATGAAGAAATGATCGCTATTTACCAGAATGTAGGGCGTGAGACAGGATATTGGGCGCATCGTTACCTGCAACGGGTGAGAAGAGTTGGTGGTTTGCAAGCAGCAAAAGATTGGTTAAAACCTACAAGCAATCCAACAAGCGGTTTACAGAGATTAGTAGAAATAAATCGACTAGACTTATCTCTAGAAGCCCTAGTTCTCCAGCAACCTTGGTCATCTCTTTTTACCAGCGAGGAACTGTCTGTTGCCCAAAAGCGATTAAATGCTGTTTCTAGTTTTCGCCTTTCTGAGGAAGTTTCTGACGATCAAAATTTGATTGAGGGTTCAGTCTGCCAAGTTACTATTAATTCCCATGAACGCAATCCTGAAGCTCGTAGACGTTGCATTGAGCATTACGGTACAAGTTGTTGTGTTTGTGGTTTCAACTTTGAAGAGAAGTTTGGGTCAATAGCGCAAGGATTTATTCATGTGCATCACTTGAAACCGCTTTCAGAAATTCGGAAAGAGTACGAGATTGATCCAGTTGCTGACCTTCGACCAGTTTGTCCTAATTGTCATGCCATTATCCATTTAGGCGGCAAGACAAGAACCCTAGAAGAGGTGAAATCATGGTTATAGTGTTAGTACGATAGCTTAGTTAAAGCATCAAATCCTCTTGCCTTCAGCAAATCTGCCACCAACACATTGATATCTTCATCCAAGTACAGGCGAATGAATAAACTGCTCATAAATCTCGTACTAATGGATCGATCAAATCATCAGGAATTCGGTTTCGCTCAATATAGGCGTTAATTTCATCTTGATGATCGCTGTAATAACTTAATGCATTGAATACCTGTGCTAGTGAGAGGTGAGGTAATCCCTTCGGAATTTCTTCAGGAGTAGTTCCCAGCCGCCAAGTCTCAACAATAGCCCTAACGGGTGTGCGGGTTCCTTTAATAATCGGCTCGCCACTGAGAATCTGCTCATCTCTGACAATGTAAAGATGTTCGGTAATTTGCATCATAGTTAAATTATCTTGCCTTGAAAGGATAGGAGAACATAATTGTAGCAATAGAGAATTAGAAATTACAGGGCGTACCAGGCGGCGAGGGAGAGGGCGATCGCATCGGCGGCATCATCGGGGCGGGGAATGGTGGCGAGGTTTAATTCCCTAGCTACGGCGGTTTGTACTTCCTGTTTATCGGCGTTGCCATAGCCCGTGAGAGCTTGCTTAACTTGGGCGGGGGTAAACTCCACAATGGGTAATTTGTGTTGAGCTAAGACCAGAATAACTACGCCCCGTGCTTGGGCTACAGCGATCGTATTCCCCATGCGGTAAAAGAAAAATTTCTCGATCGCCACCAAATCTGGTTTAATTTGCTCAAGTAAGGAATTTAAATCTTCGTAAATGGTACAAAGGCGCAAGCCAATATCCTGTTTTGCTGGAGTTTGAATAATCCCAAAATCCAAGAGATTTAAGGCTTCCACCCCTACCCCTGCTACAGCCCCAAAACCCAAAGTTGCCAAGCCGGGGTCAATGCCAAGAATACATTTACTAGTTAGATTATCAGGTAAATTATTAGACAAATTATTGGGTAAATTATTGGGTAAATTTGGAGAATTAGTTGGTTCTAAAATTGAGCAGTTATCCCTAGTTTTTTAGGTTTTCAATGAATTATTATTTTCAATTTGAGGCGGATTTTATCGATTCCCTGCGGTGCATTCCTATGACCGTCCGGTATAAGCTAGATACCTGCGGGATAAAATTAAAATTACAGCATTGGCATCAGTTAAGTTTAGAAGCAAGGCAATCTTTGTTAGAGCTACCCTGTGCTACTGAAGCTGAGATTAGGGACTATCGATCGTACCTCCAAATCCTAGTCCATAACTACACGGGAGAGTTCCCAGAAGATATGGCGGTCACTGAGCAACTTGCCTTGAGTGGCGTTAAAGGGAGCCAGAGTGTGGTCACTGAGCAGAGCCGAAGTGCGGTCACTGAGCAGAGCCGAAGTGAAGAATGGCAGCAGGAGGAAGTAATCCCAGAGTCGGTGCAAATCCAAAGTCAGAAAACTCAGTCCGACTTAACTCTAGAGCAGTGGAGAAAATTCTCACCCTTGCAGCGCTTTGTCTTGATTAAACTTAGTCGATCGCACCACGAGAATAAAAACTTCCGCCCCGCTCTTCAGGAATTTCTGGATGTATTATCTTGTTGCCCAGAAATTAACCCAGAAATTAACCCAGAAATTAACCCAGAAATTAACCCAGAAATTAACCTAGAAATTAACCCAGCACCCAATGCACCAGCGTCCGTACTGGATAACCCGTAGCCCCGCTATTATTCCAGCCATTTTCCTTATCTGCCCACACTGGCCCCGCAATATCTAGGTGCGCCCAAGGGGTATCTTTGACAAACTGCTTCAGGAACATGGCTCCAGTGATCGCACCACCGCCCCGGGGTCCGGCGTTTTTCATGTCGGCAATGTCTGATTTTAAGCCATCAAAATATTTTTCCTCTAGGGGCATCCGCCAGAACTTTTCCCCAGACTCCGCCGAGGCTTTGGTAATTTCCGTAGCGAGGGTATCGGTGCTACTCCACATCCCGCCGATATCATTTCCCAAAGCAACTACACAAGCTCCGGTGAGAGTGGCAAGATCAACAATAGCTTCTACCCCCAGCTTTTCGGTAAACACCAAGGCATCGGCAAGGGTTAATCGACCTTCGGCATCGGTATTATTCACCTCGATCGTCTTGCCATTGGAAGCGGTGAGAATATCTCCCGGATGCATGGCGGTGCTGCTGATCATGTTTTCGCAGATGGCAGAGACAAAATGCACTTCCACATCGGGTTTGATCTGGGCGATCGCCTTCGCTGCCCCAAAGGTCGCCGCCGCTCCCCCCATATCCATTTTCATGGTTTCAATGCCACTGCCAGCCCCTTTAATATTCAAACCCCCAGAATCAAAGGTCACACCCTTACCGACGATCGCTAGTTTCCGGCGGGGAGTCCCTTCTGGCTTGTAGGTGAGATGGACGAATTTGGGGGGAATTGCCGAGGCTTGGGAAACTCCCAGAAAAGCCCCCATGCCTAATTTTTCACAGTCTGCTCGATCGAGGATTTCTAGGGCTAGACCATACTCGCTAGCTAGGTTTTGGGCGGCTTCTGCCATAGTTACTGGAGTTACGGCATTGGCGGGGGCAGCGACTAATTCCTTAGCAAAGGTGACACCACTAATAATTTTTTGGGCAAATTCCACGGCGGCTTCTTGACCAGCTAAACCCAGTAAATCAATGGTGGTGAGGGTGAGGGGTTTATCTTCACTGTCCGATTTGAAGCGATGGTCTTGATGGAGAGCTAGGAGAATACCTTCGGTGATTGCTTGGGTAACTAGAGCCGGATTCCTGTCTCCCCAAGGCAGATGAATAGCTAGGGTTTTGCATTTTTGCCGTTTGCCAATCCGGGCGATCGCTGCTCCTGCGGTGCGGTAGCTATCTAATTTATCACTGTCAGCTTTGCCTAAACCAACTAAAATGACCTTGCGAATGGGGGTACTGCTGCCAACTCTAGTGACTGCCGTACTGCCAGCTTTGCCCTTAAATTCTACCTCAGCAATTAATTCGGCAATGGTTCCCGCCAGCTTGGTATCCAACTGGGCTAAATCTCCAGTTAAATCTCCGGTCAAATCTTCAGTCCCTTCAAAAAATCCCAGAGCGATCGCATCCCCTGTCCACTCCAAACTAGAAATATTCGTAACTCTTATATCCATAATCTATTGCTTAACCTTGCTTAACCTTAGATAATTTTGAATCGAAAATAATCTCGAATCATCTCAATGTTTCTTTACATCTTAGACTAACGCCCTAAAGTTGCCAAATCAAGGTGTTAAATTTTGAAGTTATGGTGATAAATTTGAGTAGCGTGATCAATCTATGCCTATGATGCATGATGCCTATACAAACAAAAACTCAAGTCGTAGCTCTTCTCCAAGAATATCAACAGGAACTACATCACTTTGGAGTCAGCCGTTGTGGTGTTTTTGGCTCTTTTGGGCGTGATCGAGATATTCATGATCGTAGTGATGTTGATATTTTAGTGGTCTTTAAACCAGAGCAAAAAACCTTTGACAACTTTATCCACCTATCTTTTTTTCTAGAAGACCTATTTGGCAGAGCCGTTGATATTGTAACCATTGAGTCATTAAGCCCTTACATTGGTTCGCATATTTTGCAAGAGGTTGAGTATGTCTCGATCGGCTCGTGAGTATTTACAACACATTCTTGACGAAACAACCTACATAATGGCAAGTTCTATCCAGCTAGATAGAGCTGAGTTTGTCCAAGATGAAACTTTAAAGAGAGCCTATGTAAGGAGTATTGAAGTCATTGGGGAAGCAGTTAAACAGCTACCAGATGAGTTGCGCCAAAGGTATAGGGCTATTGAGTGGCGGGCTATGGCTGGAATGCGCGATCGACTAATTTATAACTACTTTGGTGTTGATTACGATATTGTTTGGGATGTTGTCGTCAATAAAATTCCTGCTTTAGATGCTGAAGTTAGGTTAATTCTTAAACAAGAATATCCGCAATAAACTCAGGAATTGCCAAGATTAAGATATTTTGCTACATAGGTCAAATTTAGTTTAGCCAACAAAATTTAGAAGTTTGTAGTCAGCTATAGGATCAGGGATAAAAATTTGTTAAGGTTGTTAAGCATATGATTTTGCAAATATTTATAGTGAACTTTTTAAATTAATCTAACCTCCTATGGCAACAGAAATAATTGAACTTTTATCGAGTCGGGAAATTGCCAAAATGCGATCGGCCGGGGAGCTTGCCTATGAACTCCTTAATTACCTAGAACCGATGGTGAAGCCCGGCGTTAATACTCTGGCTCTCAATGATGCCGCCGAGCGCTGGACTCAGAAACACGGAGCCAAAAGTGCGCCCTTGGGCTATCACGGCGGCGGACAGGTTCCCTTCCCCAAATCCATCTGCACTAGCGTCAATGAAGTCATTTGTCATGGCATCCCCAATGCCCGGCAGATTCTCCGAGATGGCGATATTATCAACATTGATGTCACGGTGATCCTCGATGGCTACCACGGGGATACTTCCCGCACCTTCTTTGTGGGGACACCTTCCCCTGTTGCCAAGAAACTGGTAGAAGTTACCAAGGAATGCTTGTACCGAGGGATTGCGGCGGTGAAACCCAACGCCCGGATTGGAGACATTGGCGCAGCAATTCAAGAGTATGCTGAACCCCACGGCTTTTCCGTCGTCCGAGATTTTGTCGGTCACGGGATTAACCGGATTTTCCATGCACCGCCCCAGATTCCCCACTACGGCGATCGAGGCAAAGGCAAAAAACTCCGCCCCGGCATGGTGTTTACCATTGAACCCATGATTAATGAAGGGACTTGGGAAGTGGAACTGCAAGCCGACCAGTGGACAGCCCTGACCAAAGACCGGAAACTTTCTGCCCAATTTGAACACACGATCGCCGTCACCGAATCGGGAGTAGAAATTTTAACTCTGCCCTTAAAGGCAACCACCCATTAAACTTTATTAAATTTATTAATTTTTATTTTTAGACTCAAATGCTCAACCTAGCCGGAAAAAAAGCCTTAGTTACAGGGATTGCTAATAATCGCTCGATCGCTTGGGGCATTGCCCAACAACTCCACGCCGCCGGAGCCGAAATTGGAATTACCTACCTCCCCGATGACAAAGGCAAAGCCGAACGCAAGATCGCCGAACTCACCGAACCCCTAAGCCCTTCTTTATTTGTGCCTTGCAATGTCCAGAATGATGAGCAGCTAGAGGCAACTTTTCAAACGGTGCAAGATAAATGGGGCAGCTTGGATATTTTGATCCACTGTCTAGCCTTTGCAGGGAAAGAGGAACTGACGGGGGATTTTAGCAAGACTTCCCGTGCTGGCTTTAGTCAAGCCCTAGAAATTAGTACCTATTCCCTGAGTCAAATGGCGAGTTTTGCCAAACCCCTGATGACCAACGGCGGCAGTATTGTCACCCTCACCTATCTGGGGGGCGTGCGGGTTGTGCCGAACTACAATGTCATGGGGATTGCTAAGGCAGGCTTAGAAATGACCGTGCGCTACTTAGCCGCAGAACTAGGGAAAGAAAATATCCGGGTCAATGCCATCTCGGCAGGACCAATTCGGACGTTGGCTTCTTCGGCGATCGGCGGCATTCTGGATATGATTCATCACGTAGAAGAAGTTGCACCTCTAGGCAGAACCGTCACCCAAACGGAAGTCGGCAATGCTACGGCGTTTCTCTGTAGCGATCTGGCAAGCGGCATTACTGGGCAGGTGCTTTATGTAGATGCAGGCTACGCCATTATGGGCATGTAGAAAAGGAATGATTTGCGAGGGGAAAATTTAGGTGGGAGAGAATTTAGGGAATTTCTAATAGTAATAGGGATTTTTTGTGAATAAACCTACGGTTAACCTTGCTGAAGTTGAGATTAACGATTAAGCTAGGTTTATGAAACTAAATATTTAGAATAATAAAGTTTAGAATAATACCGTAAATTTTATAAAAGTAAATGTTCAGGTGTAACTTTGCTTAAGAATACTCTCCCTACTATTAACCTTATAGACGACTCACCCCACCCGATCGAAAAAGCTGCCCCTAACTTCAAAAGATGGCTGGTCGCAGTCTTGGGGTTTTGCTTAGTAGTTACTGTAACTTTCTTTGGCATCTATTGGCTGGAAACCTCTGACCCCTATATTCAGAGTGTTTTGGTGAATACTGGAGATATCCAACGGGGTCATGGCATCTTTCAAATCAACTGTGCCGGCTGCCATGGTTGGCAAGCGGAAGGCAATGTTGGCCCTAGTCTTTACAATGTCTCCCGCCGCAAATCCACAGCCCAGTTAATACATCAGGTAGTCAGTGGTTCCACACCACCGATGCCCAAGTTTCAACCCAGCCCCCAAGAAATGGCAGATTTATTAAAGTACTTAGAAAAACTTTAAGCATTTCTCATTTTCCTCAAGCAGGTGGAAAAACCTACTCAACACTGGGCATACATCACTCTTCCTTGGGCAGCGTGCCTACTTGGACAGCCACATTTTGTGTTTGATTCCCACGGATAATTTCTAGGGTGAGGTTGGTACCGATTTTACTTTTTTCTACCGCTCGGCGGACTTCGGTACTGTTGCTAACCGTTTGATTATTGACCTTGGTGATCACATCGCCACTCCGCAGACCAGCTTTTTGGGCTGGAGAATTAGCCACAATTTCCATCAAGAGGACTCCCCGATCCACCGTTAGCTTGACCGGGGCATCAGGCTCGCTATTAACTCTTTGCTTCATCTCTGGGGTAATATCTAGCATTTGCACTCCCAAGTAAGGATGATCGACCTTGCCATTTTGGACTAGCTGGTCAGCGATCACCTGCGCACTGTTGATGGGAATTGCAAAGCCGATCCCTTGAGCGCCCCGGATAATGGCTGTGTTAATCCCAATCACTTCTCCTTTGGCATTCAGGAGGGGCCCGCCGGAGTTGCCGGGGTTGATGGCAGCATCAGTTTGGATAAAATCAATGCGCTTGTTGCCTTCGCCGATATCGCTGCTCGATCGACCGATGGCGCTAATAATACCCTTAGTCACTGTGTGGTCTAATCCCAGGGGGTTGCCGATGGCGATCGCCCATTCTCCCGGCTGGAGTTGATCGGAGTCTCCCATGACCACTGTCGGCAGGTTAGTTGTGTCTACTTGCACTACGGCTAGATCGGTCACGGAGTCACTACCCAAAACTCTTCCTTCAAAGCTCCGCCCATCATTGAGGGTCACGACTACTTTGTCGGCTCCATCGACTACGTGGGCATTGGTGAGAATCCGTCCATTTGCATTGACAATAAAACCAGAGCCACTGCCCCGTTCTACTCGACTGCCACTATCTGGGTTGGGCAAGCCAAAAAACTGTCTTAAGCGGGGATCGCCAAAGCTATCGCCGCCCTGACTAGCAACAGTTCGTGAAGAGTTGATTTTAACCACTGCTGGGCTGACCTGACTTGCGACATCCGCAATGAAATTTAGCCCGTTGGGAACTGCGGAGGGTTGGCTGGGGCTTGTATTCACAGATCGATTAGGACTTCCACTGACAACTCCGGCGGTCGTGGGGCTGGGGAGGCTGTAGGTACGGGAGGTTAGATAGCCAGTCCCTAGGGTGATACCTGCACCAAGAAGGATGAGGGAAACGTAGGTAACAGATTTTTGCATAGAACGAAGGGGGCTAGGGGTAAAGTTTCTGGGCAGATTTTCTGAGTTATAGTCTGATTTTAACTGAATATTCGGAGCTTGGGGTTTATTTTTCATGGGTTTCTCAACTTTTTAGGGCTTCTAATTAACTTCGGGTCAATTCTCGATCGCCTTTCGCCTCGATCGACTTCCTTAGTAATTACTTTAGATAATCCCTATGACATTGCTGTGACAAACCCATGTCAAGATGGTGAATTTTTCCCCAGACTCCCCAAACTGCCGCTAAATCAAAGTCCTACCTGTTTGCCCAAAACTTGAGAAATCTTGCAGAGCTACTTTTTACACTTGCGAGGCCGGCTCTAGTACATTGTCCTGCTTCTGCCTTTGGGCAATTTGCATAAGTAGTCGGAGTGCTTCATTAACTGAGTCACTTGTAGGGAATGCTTCAGCAACATCAGGATCGAGTAAGACTACATTAGTTCCTGTCCGATAGCGATCGACGTATTTTCCTCTAACACTCCCTTTCATGGTGCCAAAGTCGTATTCGGGGCGTAATTCATCTTCTAGCTCGTGGTTAATCTTCATCTTCATAAAACCTCTGTTCGTTTCGGGTCGCTTCTCGTGCGCTAATAATCCGAATGCGATCGGCTCGATCTGTGTGAAAGACTACTAAAATACGATTAGCACTGGATAAACCAATGATAACGTAACGCTCCTCACCATAAGAATGATCGGGGTCGGGAAATGTCATAGACAAGGAATCATTAAATACCGTTGATGCTTCACTGAATGATACATCATGCTTTTTCAAATTTAAGTTGGCTTTGTCTGGGTTCCACTCAAACTGCATCAAATCAACATTTAGTAACTGGTTTTGACACTCCCACGGCTAAAGCACGTGGGATTCTTTAAGAGTCCAGAATCCGATTTTTCAGTCACTGTACCTTAAGGGCGTAGTCAATGCGCCCCTACCCATTCACGCTCACTGGCTTTCACCATG
>JAAUUE010000167.1 GCA_012031635.1 Coleofasciculaceae cyanobacterium SM2_1_6
GGAGATGATTTAGTAATCTATAAAGAACTGCCATTAGAAATCATTGCAGAAGAAAATGTTCATTTTTAGACATATAAAGTATCACAGCAAAATAATGGGAGAGAAAATTCCAGATAAAATAAATTCCATCAAAATATGGCAAACTTTACATATTTATACTACGATAATTTACATATCAAACTCTAGATAAATATGGTTATTAGAAGATAATGCATAATCGCAAAATACGGAAATCTCCATAAGGTTTGTGAATCCTAATATCCATGGACAAAGACGTAGAAGGTATCAGTAAATATAAAATTATCTTAAATATATCTAAAATCCCATCGGATAAGAGTAGTTTTGTGGCAAGATCAGAAAACGTAAGCGTAAAGCGAAATTATTTAACTTAGAGAATTACTATGGTATTAAGACTAGGGGATACAGTTCCCAACTTCCAACAGGGTTCCACCCACGGCGATATCGATTTCTTCACTTGGGCAGGGGATAGCTGGGTTGTGCTATTTTCTCACCCCGCCGACTTTACTCCAGTTTGCACCACAGAACTAGGCATGGTCGCTAAACTCAAAGATGAATTTGATAAGCGGAACGTGAAGGCGATCGCTCTCAGTGTGGATAGCGTGGAATCTCACCAAGGCTGGATCGGTGATATCGAAGAAACCCAAAGCACCACCTTAAATTACCCAATTTTGGCGGATAGCGACAAGAAAGTCTCCGAACTCTACGACATGATTCACCCCAACTCGGCAACGGGGAATACTCTAACTGTCCGCTCTGTATTCATTATCGATCCTCAAAAGAAACTCCGGTTAACCATTACCTACCCCGCCAGCACTGGACGGAACTTTGATGAATTACTCCGAGTCATCGACTCCCTCCAACTCACCGATAACTACAGCGTGGCAACTCCCGTTAACTGGACTGATGGTGGTGATTGCGTCATCGTGCCTTCTCTCAAGGATCCCGAAGTTCTCAAGGAGAAGTTCCCCAAAGGTTATACAGAAGTTAAGCCTTACCTACGGATGACTCCCCAACCAAACAAGTAAGTCTGGCTATCTGACTGAATTATAGATTTCTGTAGGGTGGGCATTGCCCACCTTTTAATTTATCTGACCATTCAAGCATCAATTTTTAGAAGAAATTTTAGGCTAATTTTTATGGCGACAGTGTTGGCGATCGAGACTAGTTGTGATGAAACTTCTGTGGCGGTGGTAGAGCAACGTACCTGCTTGAGCAATGTGGTATCTTCGCAAATTCCCATCCATCGACGCTATGGGGGCGTAGTTCCAGAGGTAGCGTCAAGGCAACACCTAGAAACCATCAATGGCACGATCGCTGAAGCCCTGACTCTGGCCGATCGAGATTGGTCAGAAATTGATGGCATTGCTGCTACTTGCGCTCCCGGTTTGGTGGGAGCCTTGATGGTGGGAGCGACGGCGGCAAAAACCCTTGCTATGATTCATCAAAAACCCTTCCTCGGCATCCATCACCTAGAGGGGCATATCTACGCCAGCTACCTAAGCGATCCCCAACTCCAACCGCCTTTTTTGTGCCTGCTGGTTTCCGGGGGGCATACTAGTTTAATTTTGGTCAAGGATTGCGGCGATTACCAAACCCTAGGGGAAACTAGGGATGATGCGGCGGGGGAAGCTTTTGATAAGGTAGCGAGGTTGTTGGGTCTGGGCTATCCGGGTGGCCCTGTGATTGATAAGCTAGCGCAGACTGGCAATCCCCAAGCTTTTGCCCTCCCAGAGGGGAAAGTTTCTCTACCCCAAGGCGGGATTCATCCCTACGATTCTAGTTTTAGTGGCTTAAAAACGGCGGTGCTGCGTCTTGTCCAAAAACTCCAAGCAGAGCATGGGAAGACAGAGTTACCAGAGTTGATCATTGCTGATATTGCCGCCAGTTTCCAGCAGGCTGTGGCAAAGGCTCTAACTAAGCGAGCGATCGCCTGCGCGGTGGATTATGACCTGCAATCGATCGCCGTTGGGGGCGGGGTGGCAGCAAATAGCGGTCTGCGGCAAACTTTAACTACAGCAGCAATAGCGAAGGGTTTACAGGTATTTTTCCCACCCTTGAAATACTGTACTGACAATGCAGCAATGATCGGCTGTGCGGCGGCGGATCATCTCGATCGAGGACACATTTCTTCCTTGGAACTAGGAGTTCGATCGCGCCTCCCTCTAGGATCTGTGATGTCGCTTTATAATAAATCTACTGACTCGGTTCAAGAGTAAATTTATAGTAGATTTACGATAAAGTCATCTAACAGAATTTCTATGCTCATCTCCCATCCCCTCGATCCCCTCACAGTCTCCGAGATTACTACTGCTGAAGAACTAGTTGTTCAATACTTCACTGAGGTTAACGCTGTTGATATTGCTGGTGATGCGATCGATCGCCCCCTCCATTTCACGGGGATCACATTGCAAGAACCATCACAGGAATTGGTAGAAAGTTTTCAAGCGGGAATGGTGTGGGAACGGGAAGCATTGGTGTCAGTGCTGGATTCCCAAACTAGGAAGAATTTTAAGGCGATCGTCTCCCTGAATTTCCAGACGGTGACTAAGTGGCAGGAAATTTCCCCACTACCATCAATTCCATCCTTAGACGAATCTCTGGCTAAATCTTCCCAAGAATTAACAACATCTTTCGAGAATGAAGACCCAGCCCCAGATCGAGAACTTCCCCAAATTCGCCAAGGATTGAAACCAATTCAGATTACCCAGCCGGAGGGGGTGAGTTTTCAGGTGGAGGGCTACCAAATAGCTTGGCAAAAATGGCAGGTGCGTTGGGGGTTTACTGCCCGTGAAGGTTTGGTGCTGTACCAGATTGGCTACACAGATAAGGGGGAAAAGCGATCGATCATTTACCGGGCAAGTTTGGCAGCTTTGGCAATTATTGGCGGAAATTATCAAACTACTCAGTCCCCAGATCAAAGGGGATCGTCTAGCTTAGGGAATGAGGCAAAAAGTGAGGCGAGAACTACCCTAGAAACTAGCTTAGAGTTTGATCTAGGAATTGATCTGGGCTTGAAAGCCAATTCCCTCCAGCAGGAAATTGATTGTATTGGGGCAGTGCATTACTTTGATGTCGTGGTCAACACCAGCCGGGGGGAACCGAGGGTAATTCCCCAAGCGATCGCTCTCTACGAAGAAGATTATGGGATGCTCTGGAAACACTGGGATTGGCGCAATGATGCCACGGAGGTGAGGCGATCGAGACGCTTGGTGATCTTTTTTGCGGCGACCTTGGGGAATTATGAGTATGGATTTTATTGGTATTTTTATCAAGATGGGAATATCCAGTACGAAGTTAAGCTCACAGGTAGGCTCACAACCAAAACTGTGCAACAACATTTTTTCAATGTCCGCCTCCATATGCAGGTAGACGGCAGCCAAAACTCTCTTTATGAAGTTAATTCCGAATCAGTGCCTCGCAGCCCAGAAAATCCCCACGGTAATGCCTTTGTTGCCAAGAGTACCCAATTACTGACCGAACAGGCAGCCCAGAGATTGATTTCCCCCTTAACTGGGCGCTATTGGAAAGTCACCCATCCCCAGAAAACCAACTACTTGGGGCAGCCTGTAGGCTACAAACTCCAACCGGGGGAAAATGTTTCCCCGGTGGTTCCTGCCGATTCCCCTATTTATGAAAAAGCGGGATTTATCAAGCAGCACCTCTGGGCAACTCCCTACCATCCCCAAAATTCTGAAACTCAAGGACTTCCTACCTTGACTAGGGACGATCGATCCCTAAATAATACTAATATTGTAGTGTGGTATACCTTTGGCTATCATCACGTCCCCCGCCCCGAAGATTTTCCAGTAATGCCCGTTGCCTACAGTGGTTTCTTACTTAAGCCCGTAAGTTTCTTCGATCGCAGCCCTGCCCTCGATGTGCCACCTTCTGCGCCGAAGCAGCATTGTTGTTAGGGGAAGGAGGTACAGGGAGGTAAGGGGAGGTACAGGGAGGTAGAGGAGAATTTTGAGAATTATAGTTTAGGCTTTTAGGTGTGTTAGCGGTTTTACCGCCTTGGACAAATAGTTTTAAGATTATGAATCGAGATATTGCAGATATTAGACGGGAATACGGGCTGATGGATTTAGTGGAAACTTTAGCAGATTCAGATCCGATTCGGCAGTTTCATCTTTGGCTAGAACAGGCGATCGAAGCTCAGCTACCCGATGCCAATGCCATGACCCTTTCCACGGTAAATCTGGCAGGTAAGCCATCTAGTCGAATTGTGTTACTGAAGGGTTACGATCGCCGGGGTTTGGTATTTTATACCAACTACCAAAGCCGGAAATCTCAGGAACTGGAGGCAAACCCTTGGGCAGCGCTAAATTTTTGGTGGATTCCCCTAGAGCGGCAAGTACGTTTGGAGGGCAGAGCAGAAAAGCTAGATCCCGCCGAGTCTGAGGCTTATTTTCACAGTCGCCCCAGAGACTCCCAGTTAGGTGCTTGGACTTCGCCCCAGAGTTCGGTGATTCTCGATCGAGAAGTATTAGAGCGGAAATTTCAGGAACTAGAAGAGAAATATACAGGAGTGGAGGTGATCCCCCGTCCAGAGCATTGGGGAGGATGGCGAGTGATCCCAGAGACGATCGAGTTTTGGCAGGGCAGGGCTAGTCGCTTACACGATCGACTTTTGTATCAATTACAACCCAATGGCAGTTGGCAGTGCGATCGCCTTGCACCCTAATTGTTTATGGTTAATTGTTTAAGGTTGATTTTCTGGGACTAATTCTCTGGAATCAAATCAAGTTCAGGATCAATTTCAAGATCAATTTCAGTGTCTAGATTAATTTCTAACAAACCGGGCGGCGGTGTAATTTCTAGGCGTTTTTGAGCAAGGTTGACCACGGGGACAATAGCAGGAACAAAGGGAATCAACACTGTTACTGGTTGGGGCGTAGTTTGCCGTTTTGGTTTGGGAATTTTACTTTTGCGATTAGGGATAACTTTTTCTTTGACCACAGGCAAGGCTGGCTGCTTGGCAAGTTCAACTTCTAGAAGATCATTTCCCGCAGGAATAATATCCACCACCGTCCCGATCGCTTCCCCCGTGGCTTGGAGAAAGACTCCTAAACCGATTAAATCCAAGACATGATATTCCCCCGGTGGCAGTTTTGGTCGATCGCTCTGGGGAACCAACAACTTACAACCCCGCAACTCCTCCGCCTGCTCTCGACTGTCCACCCCTTCGAGGTTAATAATATAAAGTTTTTTCCCCGGCACATAGCGCCCCCGGACTAGGTTTACCGACCTTGGCTCCTGCCCCGGACATTGCAACCACCGCTGCCCCGGCTTTTGAAACCGCTCTGGAAAATCACTCTGGGGATAAACCCGCAATTCTCCCTGCAAACCTTGGGAAGAGGTGATGATCCCAATTTCTAACCACGCATTTTCCTCTGGAGGCGCTGCATCTTTTTCTAGAAAATTATCCATAATCATTATTTTTTTAACTATATTTTTTTAACTATTTATTGAACAGGGCTTATATAAAATAAGGCTTTATCTACTATGGGTGGTGTAATGTGGGCAATGCCCACCCTACATATAATCTACTACCTCCTCTACCTCCCTGTACCTCCCTGTACCTCCTCCTTGATAACTGTTCACTGTTCACTGTAATTGATCGCTCCCGCTTGACAATCCCGGAGCCAAATCTTCACCGCCTGCCCCACGGCGCTGTTGAGACTATCTGTAGGAGGGGTTAAAATTTGCTGGAATCTACTCCGGCTATACATTAAGGCTAACTGCCAACCTTGATTTGTCTGCACTAAAAATAAACGATGAAATTCTTGAGTCTCAACTAGCCGATTCCCTTGATATTCACGGTTGAGGGTTGTAAAAAATACCTGCTGCATTTCTGAGTTCTCTGGGGAATTATTGCCCTGGGATGGATTCAGGAGGGGATTATTTAGGTTCTCTGGAACCGGATTAAGATCGGTATTGATGGGGTTAAATTCGGGATTTCCGGCAGCAACCATGTAGACTCTGGTGCGAATTGCATTATCGAGGGTGAGAGGGATCGATCGCTGTATGAGTCGGTTTGTATAGCTGGGCAAATCTTGCAACAACAGGTTAGTCAGACTAGCTAAATCTTGAGGACAACTGGATTTATTTTGATAGATTCCCGATCGAATAACTTGATTAGCTTGCTTGGTTTGATTGATACTCGATCGACTAATTGGATTAATTTCTAGGGCAGCGATCGGTAACAGCCAATTACCCCAAACCCCGAAGGCACAGCAAAATAACAGCAAATATTTTTGATAGAACTTTTTAGAAAATTTAAGCTCAGACTCCCTAGGTAGGGTGGGCATTGCCCACCTTACTTGTAAACCACTAACTAACAAACTAATCAACCTATGCTGCTTCGCCTGAATCACATCAACTCCTCACAAATGCGTTGCCATGCTACTTCCGGCTCTGGGGCGGCGGTAATGGGTCTGCCAATCACTAAATAATCTGCCCCTGCTTGAAAAGCCCCCTTGGGGGTCATGCTCCGTTTTTGATCTCCCGCCTCCGCCCAACTAGGACGGATTCCCGGACAAATTAATAGGAAATCTTGATGACATACATCTCGGAGCCGGGCAACTTCTTGGGGAGAACATACCGCCCCGCCGAGGTCCGCACTCCGGGCAAGGAGAGCCATTTCTAGGGCATACTCTGGCAGTTCGAGGGGAATTTTCAGGTCGATCGCTAAATCCCTAGAAGTGAGACTAGTTAAGAGAGTAATAGCAATTAATTTTGGCGGAGGATAGCCAGCAACTTCGGCTCCGGCGATCGCTCCCTGTTGGGCGGCTTCGAGGGCGACTTTCCCGGCAGTGGCATGAACGGTTAAGAGGTCTACTCCGTAGCGTCCAGCTTGGCGACAGGCTCCTGCCATAGTGTTGGGAATATCATGGAATTTCAGATCCAAAAAAATCTTTTTTTGTTGTTGCTTTAGAAATCTTAAGACCTCACTGCCACTATGCACAAATAGCTCCAGCCCCACTTTCCAAAATTTCACTTGGGGTAATTTCTCCACAAGGGCGATCGCCTCCTCTAGAGTGCCTACATCTAAAGCCACAATAATTCTTTCCCGAGGATTCTCAATACTTTCAGGATTAACTCTCGACATCAACTTTTCACTATTAATTTTCAGCCCCGCAGTAAGTATTAATTTCGCCGACAATCCGGTTAGATTCCAGCCCTGCCTTGCTGACAGTTTGAATACTTTCCCCAATTTGCTTCGTGGAAGCCTCTACTTTTTTGAAAGCATCAGTGGCAGTAAAATTAATTTCCCCCAAGGATGACATCGCTTTTCCTGAATCATCCAACCCCGTAGCCATCGCCTCTAGCTGAGTAGCATAGCTAGTTCTTAATTCTTGAAGCTGAGTATCCGCCAAGGTTAACGCCTTGATATCTTGGCTAACTGTCCTGACATTCTGAACAAAGATGGCAAGAGAATCTTTGATTTTCGTAATTTGGGCTTTCAACTCCTCTGGATTAGTAGGATTAAATTTACCTAGATTTTGCATCTCACTAGTAGATTTTTCGTAGGCTTCCTGACCCCGATTTATTTCTGTAATTAGTTTATTACACTGGGATATCTTGCTTTCCCCACAACCAACCAAAGTTAATAGGGGTAGAAATGTCAAGGATATTAGGGGCAGAGAAAAATCGATTTTCTCAGGAGAGGCTTGTGCCAACGAAAAAATTCCCTTAAATGCGGCATAGAAATACTTTAAGAATTAAAATTGCTGAGGTTTACTCAGACTTGATTAGATTAGATTTGATTAGATTTGTGAGAATTTACTATTAGGGTTGATTAACTTGGTTGGTTAGGGAGATTGCGCCGCTTTTGGAGAAAGTCGGGAATATTCAAAGGATTCGCCTTGCTATCAAGGGCGGAGGTTGCTGGGCTAATTGGACTTCGCTGGGGATTGCGGATTGTCGTATCTCGACCGGAAGAATAATCAGTGTTGGTTTCCCCCGTAAAACCCGTAGCAATTACCGTAATCCTAACTTCGCCTTGGAGGCGATCGTCAATCACCGCCCCAAAAATAATATTGGCATTGGGATCAACCACATCGTAAATCACTTCCGCCGCCGCATTAACTTCATGGAGAGTTAGATCTGTCCCCCCAGTGATATTAAATACCACCCCCCTAGCTCCATTGATGGAGGATTCCAGGAGCGGCGAAGAAATAGCCGCCGTCGCTGCCTCCCTTGCCCTTGATTTGCCAGAGCCGATGCCAATGCCCATCAAAGCCGAACCCGCATCCGCCATCACTGCCCGCACATCGGCAAAATCCACATTTACTAAGCCCGGAATCGTAATAATATCCGAAATTCCCTGTACCCCTTGCCGCAACACATCATCTGCTTGACGGAAAGCCTCTTGGACTGGGGTTTGCTCCGAGATTACCGAAAGTAATTTGTTATTGGGGATCACAATTAAAGTATCAACCCGGCTTTGGAGAGCGGCTACCCCTTCATCAGCCTGAGAAGTCCGCCGCCTGCCCTCAAAGGTAAAGGGACGAGTCACCACCCCAACGGTTAAGGCTCCCATTTCCTTGGCAACCTCGGCAACGATCGGGGCTGCTCCTGTACCCGTGCCTCCCCCCATCCCCGCCGTGATAAACACGAGGTCTGCCCCTTCCACCGCATGGGCAATCTCATCTCTGGATTCTTCGGCGGATTTCTGCCCGATCGCTGGGTTGCCCCCGGCGCCTAAACCTCTGGTTAATTTTTGCCCTACCTGGAGGCGCTTTGGAGCCGAAGCCTGAGTTAGAGCCTGAGCATCAGTATTAATCGACCAAAACTCCACTCCCGTCACATCATTGGCAATCATCCGATTAACGGCATTACCACCACCGCCCCCGATTCCAATTACTTTGATTTTGGCAACACTACCTGGCACGATATTATCACTCCTAAGTTCTTCCCTGAAAATTGCCCGCGAATCCCGACTGGGATTAAACGTCATCCCTGTATTATTAAAGGGATTATTACTAGCATGAACTACTGAACGGTCAGCAGCACCGAGATCATCAGAATTTTGGTAATTTAAATCTATTTCGCTATTGGAGTTCATTGTAATTGTTCAGGGTGAAAATGAACAAATTGTTCTGGTCTGGTAATAACCTATCAATAATTTGGGTCAAGTGTTAAATAATATAGGAAGTCATCACCAACTACAAACTTTTTTGTTCTAACTTTGCTGCTTCCTGCCCCAATAGCCTCAATAATCAGAGGTCCGGGGAGAAAAGTAGAGGAGGGTTAGGAATGTCCTAGCAGTGGCTTC
>JAAUUE010000168.1 GCA_012031635.1 Coleofasciculaceae cyanobacterium SM2_1_6
TTGACCCAGTTCGATCGCACCCCCGGCTTATCAATTCGGGAGTTTTGGGGCTTAAATGAAAAAAAGTGTGTTATTAGTGGCACGACCCCGCGGGGCAATATCCTCAATTTCAACGTGGGGGATGCAGTGTACAAACTTCTACCCCGGACTTTTTGGGTCGAACTCCAGACTCGCTTTGGCAATCTCTACTTTGTCCGGGAAAATGGGGAAAATGGCTCGATCGTCGAAGCCTTGGAATCAATCAAGACCTGCCTCCAGCGCAATGGTTGCCGAGTCGTACCGGGATTACCAAGGGAGCAATGGATTTTAACCCTGATTACCTCCGTAGTTGGCGGTATGGTCTGTGGCTTTGCCGCAATTCCCCGCAAGAAGGGGCAGCTGGTGGCTTGGCAGTGGGCGTTGATCTTCTCACCCCTGTGGGGCATTCTCTTCTTTGCCTTTGGTCTGGCTCCTGTCCTCACCCGGACTACTGAGTGGTTGCCCTTGGTCAGAAACATTCTTGGCTTTGTTTTGGGGGGAGTTGTTGCTTTCTTATCGCCCCTCCTGAACCAGTCTGCCCCTTCGTCTGAAACTTAGGTTACAATGCATCTACATTACAATGCATCTACATTACAATGCATCTACATTCCTATGCATCTACAATAGAGCTACGATTACCTGCTTGGGGTTAGCTTGGCGTTAATCTACAATCTCTAAAATACCGTGGCGGACTCCGTAGAGGATGCGATCGATCAAAGTGATTTCGTCCTCCGCTAGGGTTTCATGACCAAGGAATGCATTTTTAAGCTGCTGCTTGTCCATCGCTGTAATTTGCCTAGAACTAATTACCCTAGTGATGGTTTCCTCTAAACTAAATTGGAGTGAAAAGCTCTGAGAATACATAATTTTGTTTTGGGTTACGGCGAGTTAATTGTTTGACTATTACATTTCTATCCAAGTTTGCTAGGGCGGATTGTGACAGAAACGCTGCTTTCTTCGTGATAAACATTCCTAAGGTTGGTGATACAAGTCACTTCTTTTGATTTTTATAACTTTTTAATATTCTCTAAGTAAACCAGATTGAGGGAGTTAGGAATACCAAAGACAATAGAGGTATATTTCTCTATATTTAATGGTTAGGGAGGCGCATCTTAGACTTGACTTTGTGGAAGTATCAAGGTAGTCATAAAGATTTAATCTCAATAAAAAATGACATAGATAATCTATGCCGTTAGTTATCTTAAATCCTCAAGAAGAAAATATTGAATTTGAATTTAGATGGAAATTGGTGATTGAAATTTTAGATTAAATAGACAGACTCAACTTGGCAATTCAGAAACCAACTTCCAATCCCAAAAGCAACAGGCTAGGGCTAGAAAGGTTGCGAACAGGCTTAGGCAACCTGCTTTACTAAACCGTGACGAATACCATAGAGGACACGATCGATCAGAGTTTTTTCTTGATCATTGACAATATCGTAATGCAGGATCAACTGAATTTGTTCATAATGAATACTGCTGATTTGACGAGTGATGAGAATCTGTTCAACTAAGGACTCAATGGTAGTGGGAGCAGAGTTAGTAAGAATAGACATGGTTGGTAATTTGGGGCTAAATTTATCTCAATTAAAAGTGTTAGTTAAAGGCGTGATTGATTTACCTTTCACTATAAAAAATTATGCAGTAAATTTACGGAAGTTTGTGTGATGGACAAGTCCAGAATTTGTGATGATCGCTACAACGCCTAGTGACTTGCTAATCGCAAAATTAGTGACGTGGTTATTTTCCATCGGTGATATCGATCACAACCCCAGAAAATAGTCTGTAGGTTCCCCACAGACTATTTATGCACTTTCTACGGATTTCCTGTGAACTTCCCAGCAATTTGCCAATTAAACTTGCAACTAGTTAAAGTTTTTAGGATAACTATTTTCTAAATTACTCTCCCCGGAGGCGATCGCCCATGACAGACATTATCTCCAACCCCAGTTCCTCTGTAGAATCAATCGGCTCCACCAGCTCAATAGCATCAAGCTCCGCCGCCGCCCCTCTAACTTCTCTCCAAAAATCCCTCCCGCCAGACATGGAGGTGATCAACATCACCAAGCAATTTGGGAATATGGTTGCCCTAGATAATGTTTCTCTCCATCTCAAACCCGGTACTTTTCATGCTCTTTTGGGGGAAAACGGCGCTGGTAAAAGCACCCTGGTGAAATGTGTCATGGGTTTTTATCATGCCGATCATGGAGATGTTTTAATTAACAAACAATCAAGAAATATCAATAGCCCCAGAGATGCTCACCAGTACGGGCTGGGCATGGTCTACCAACACTTTACCTCTGTCCCTGCCATGACCGTTGCCGAAAACTTGGTGCTATCTAGATTTGACAAGACGAATGTGATCAACTGGAAACAGGAGCGGGAAAATCTGCAAAATTTCATGGATACATCCCCTTTTCAAGTCCCCCTCGATGTGCCAGTTGCCCAACTAGCGGCGGGTCAAAAACAAAAACTAGAAATTATTAAACAGCTTTATCTCCAAGTAAAAATCCTCATCCTCGATGAACCCACCTCCGTCCTCACGCCCCAAGAAGCGGATGAAGTGCTGGGTTTAATTCGAGAAGAAGTCACCGCCAACCGCCTGAGTGTGTTGATGATCAGTCACAAATTCCGGGAGATAACCGCCTTTGTCGATGAGGTGACGGTATTACGGAAAGGGAAGTTGGCCGGGCATGGGCTGGTGAAAGACCTCTCGGTTAAGGATATGGCGCAGATGATGCTGGGTGAGGCAAGGGAACCCAAACAAGTAGAGAAAACCAGCTTTAGCGATCGCATTCCAGTGATGGAAATTCAGGGGATTCGAGCCAATAAAGATAATGGTTTAGAAGCCGTGGGGGGGGTGGATTTAACTATCCATCAAGGCGAAATTGTGGGAATTGCCGGGGTTTCTGGCAACGGGCAGCGGGAATTGGTAGAGGTGCTGGCTGGTCAGCGCCCGGCGATCGCTGGGAAGATATTAGTTAATGGGGAAGTATATACAGCGACCCGCAAGGAAATGGCGAAGCATCAAGTTTTTTCGCTGCCCGAAGAACCCCTAAAAAATGCCTGTGTCCCCCAGATGAGTGTCTCCGAAAACTTAGCCCTGCGGACTTTCGATCGCCCCCCCCAATCCAAGGGACTCTGGTTATTCCTCAAGACCATGCGCCAGATGGCGGAGCAATTAATTACCACCTTTAAGATCAAGACTCCCTCCCCCGATACCCCGATCGCCAATCTTTCTGGGGGCAATGTCCAACGGGCGGTGCTGGCGCGGGAACTGTCTGAAGTAAATATTAAACTGCTGATCGCAGCGAATCCCTGCTTTGGGCTAGATTTTGCGGCGGTGGAGTATATTCACGGGCAGATTGTGGATGCCCGGAACCGGGGAGTGGCGGTATTATTAGTTAGCGAAGATTTAGATGAGCTACTGAAACTAGCCGATCGGATCATTGTCATCAGCGAAGGGAAATTTACCTACGAAAGCGATATTGCCACGGCTAACTTTGCCAAAATTGGGGAAAGTATGGCGGGGCATTAAAGCCTGTATAACTAAATTAATGGCACATTCTCAAGGCAAAGTTTATTTAGTAGGGGCGGGTTTGGGGGGGTTAGCCTACCTGACGATCCAAGCCCAGCAGTTAATCCTACAGGCGGATGTCTTAGTCTATGATGCTCTGATTGATGAGGAGTTATTGTCGCTAGTTCCCCCCCATTGTCAAACTATTTGGGCAGGTAAAAGAGGCGGACAGCCCAGCACTTCCCAAGAAGAAATTAACCGCTTACTAGTAGAGCAGTGCCAAGCCGGAAACCAAGTAATCCGCCTGAAAAGTGGTGATCCCTTTATTTTTGGACGAGTCAGTGCCGAAATCCAAGCCCTCCAGAGGGCGGAGTGCGAGTTTGCCGTGATTCCGGGTTTGTCCTCTGCTTTGGCAGCACCACTGCTGGCGGGGATTCCCTTAACGGATCCAGTCTTGAGCCGGAGTTTTACTGTTCTCACCGCCCACGAGCCAGATAATCTAGATTGGTCAATCCTCGCCGGGATGGAAACCCTGGTGATCCTGATGGGGGGACAAAATTTACCAGAAATTATCCATCAACTCCAGAAACACGATCGAGCGATGGACACGCCTGTGGCAGTAATTCGTTGGGCTGGCTCATCACTTCGGCAAGGCTCAGCAACTACTCAGCAACAGGTCTGGACAGGAACTCTAGCTAATATTCGATCGCAACTCCCGCCTACGATTTCCCCGGCAGTAATTGTCATCGGTGAGGTTGTCAGACTCAGGGAATACCTCCGCCCCGAAGCCCTAGCAGATTTAGCTAGTCCAGACTTGTCTAGAGACTTATCCAATAAAACCTTGCCAAAAACAGATTTATCAGGTAAAGAATTATCAATTACACAATCTATTACAAATTTATTCAGTAACGATTTGCCCAGTAACCAGTTGACTGCAACCATGAATCAACCCCCTTTACCCTTGGCGGGGAAAACTATTCTTGTCACCAGGGCTGCAAATCAAGCGAGTGAGTTTAGTGAACTTTTGCAACAGCAAGGGGCAGAGATTTTAGAAATGCCTACTCTAGAAATTATCCCTCCCAGTAGTTGGCAAGCCCTCGATGCAGCGATCGAGCATTTAGCCAACTTTGATTGGCTCCTCCTCACCTCCGCCAATGCTGTAAATTATTTCTGCCAACGCCTTTTAGCATCTAGTCAGGATCTACGGAGCCTAGCCACAATCAAAATTGCCGTAGTTGGCACGAAAACCGCCCAGAGCCTAGAGGCTTGGGGGATTAAACCAGATTTTATCCCCCAAGAATTTATCGCCGAGGCCCTATTGACAAACTTTCCCGTTGCCTTGCCGGGATTAAAAATTCTATTTCCACGGGTAGAAACTGGAGGACGAGAAATTTTAGTCCGGGAAATGACCAAAGCCGGAGCGATCGTCCATGAAGTAGCCGCCTATGAGTCCCGTTGTCCCAACCAAATTTCCCCTGAAGTCTCCTTAGCTCTGACTACTGACCAAATTGATATTATTACTTTCACCAGCTCAAAAACTGTAGAGTATTTTTGGCAAATATTACAGCAGGGCGGGGTGATTAGTAATATGATGGAAAAAATAGAATATCCCACCAGTAAACTTTTAGAAAACACATTAATCGCTGCTATCGGTCCACAAACTGCAAAAAGCTGCAAAGGTATCCTGGGAAAGATGGACATAGAAGCCCAAGAATACACCCTAGAAGGTTTAGCTAAAGCAATTATCACTAGTCAGTCTAGGTGATGCATAATTATTTTTAAGATATTCTTCCGCCTACCTCTAGGACATTAACTATGCAATCATGAGCAGCCTATGCAAAATGAATTGAAATCATTGAATAGGTTTATCTACAAACTATTGCTGCTCTATGGCGTAGTGAGTAGTTTGTGGATTGCGATCTCGGACTCGATCATTGCTCAACTAGTTCTACACTTACCAGTCGATGAGAGATTACAGACAGCTCAGACTCTCCAAACTTTGAAAGGATGGGTCTTTATCGCTTTAACTATTCTTTGGTTGTATCAAGTCCTCCGGTGGCAATTGCAACTCCTCTATCGGCGTTACCACCTCCTGAATACCATCATCGAAGAAGCTTCAGACTCCATTTATATCAAAGACCAGCAAGGGGCTTACCAGATGCTGAACCGGGTTTGTGCAGAGAGACTGGGGCTGTCGATCGAGGAAGTGATTGGTAAAACTGATGATCAAATTCTGCCCCCAGAGATTTCTACCCCCTTTATGCAAAATGACAAGGTGGTGCTGCATACGGGGAAGGCTCTAACCATTGAAGAACATATCTATAACATCATTCATCTATCCAACAAAAATCCCTATTTTGACCCCCAAGGTAATGTCGTGGGTATCATTGGAGTGTCCAAAGATGTGACGGAATACCACCGTCTCCTCGAAGAACTCCGCATCCAAAAAGAAGACCTCGCTGCCCTCAAAGCTGTCACCGAGAATAGTATCAGTACCCTAAACACCAATGAACTCCTCAATGTGTTATTGGCAAAAATTGTGGAGGTGATGCACGTAGATTCGGCGGTGATCCTGCTCAATGAAAGTAACAGCCTGCTGGTGGTGGGGGCTTGCATTGGCATGGAGCTAGAAGTAGCTTCTGAGTATCCGATTCCCATTGGCTTGGGTTATGCCGGGATGATTGCCAAAACCATGAAACCCCTTTACATAGAAGATACGGAACAAAGTCCCCTGTTAGCCAATACCCTGATCCGCGAACGGGGAACCAAAACTCTCTTGGGGGTGCCATTGAAACGGCAGGGAGTCCTGGTCGGGGTACTGCATGTGGGCTGGAGGTCTCTGCATCCCCTGAGCGATCGCGAACTCCGCCTCCTGGAGATCACTGCTGAACGCTCCTGTATGTCCATTGTCAATGCCCGCCTCTACGAAGAAGCCAATCATCTCAGCCGCCGCTTGCAACTCCAGATCGATCGAATGCCCATTGCCCAGATTATTTGGGATGAAAGATGCCGCTTTCGAGATTGGAACCCCGCCGCCGAGCAGATCTTTGGCTATACAAAAGCAGAAGTCCTCGGCAATAGCCACAAATTGATCGCCTTTGATCGCAGCCTCCGGGAGCTGATCCAGCGCGCCCTCGCCGGGGATATGACTGCCCATCGAGAAATGGAAAATCTCACCAAAGATAAAAAAACAATTACCTGTGAATGGCACAATACGCCGATTACCAACGCCGAGGGCAAAGTGGTGGCGATTATTTCCATGGTGCAGAATATTAGCGATCGCAAACAAGCCGAACTCCAGATCCAAAATCTTGCCTTCTACGATCCCCTGACCCAACTGCCCAACCAGACCCTCTTCCTCGATCGACTCCGCAAAACCAGCCACAGTAGCTACCAAAACTTTGCCGTTCTCCTCCTAGAAGTTGAAAATTATCAATTGGTGAAATACAGTCTGGGGCATGAGGTGGCTGACTTCCTGCTGTTGGCGATGGTGCAACGCCTCAAAGCCTGTATTAATCCCAAGCAGACCCTTGCCCGAGTCAGTTCCCAAGAATTTGCCATTCTCTTGCCCAGCATTGATGACCCCAGAGAAGCAGCCAAACTTGCTGAACTCATTCAAAAACAATTTTCTACGCCCCTGCAACTCCAAGGCTACGAGATCTTCTCCAGTATCAGTATCGGCATTTGTCTGGGCAATCGACCAGCCCTCAGTACCCCCAATCCTCTGTCCCCAGTGCCTCTATCTACGGCCCCCCGTCCTCAAGACTGGTTCCGGGCGGCGGATACGGCAATGCACCATGCCAAACTCCGGGGGCGGGGACAGTACGCAGTGTTTGACCTTGCCATGCACGAACAGGCGATCGGTCGATTAAACCTCGAGACTGATCTGCGCCGGGCGATCGAGCAAAAACAACTCCAAGCCTACTACCAGCCGATCGTCTCCCTCTCCACGGGCATCATTACCGGATTTGAAACCCTTGTCCGTTGGCAACACCCCACCAAAGGCTGGATTTCCCCCACGGAGTTTATTCCCATTGCCGAAGAAGCTGGATGGATTGGCTTGATCGACAGCTACATCATTCGCCAAGCCTGCCGCCAACTTTCCCAATGGCAGAGCCAGTTTCCCTCTATTGCTCTCCAAGTCAGTGCCAACTTGTCTATTCAAGAACTCCGTCAAGAAAATCTCATTGCCCTCTTCCGGGACATTCTCCAAGAAAGTCAAGTTAATCCGGGCAGCTTGAAATTAGAGATCACGGAAACTTGCTTAATGGAAAATGCTGAGTCAGCTTTGCCAGTTTTTTTGAAATGCGGCGGCTGGGACTGCAACTGCTGATTGATGACTTCGGAACTGGCTATTCTTCTTTGGCGAGACTCCACCAACTGCCCATTAATACCTTGAAGATCGATCGCTTTTTTATTAACCAAATGGAGGCTCAAAAGGAAAGTTTAGAAATTGTTAAAACAATTATTAATCTTGCCCACGATCTAGGGATGGATGTGATTGCCGAAGGCATCGAAACTAGCTCGCAATTATACGAACTCCAAAGCCTAGGCTGTGAGTATGGTCAAGGATTTTTATTTGCCAAACCCCTCAGCGCCCTCCAAGCTACGGAGCTACTTTCTAAGGTCTTTATCCATCAAAAAAATTTGACTAGTTCTCCTTTATGGACATTGAGATAAACTATCAGTTGAAACAGTATGTAATTGAGTAATGGATTTTAATCGAATTAACGAGATAGCGATCGAACTCCTCCTAGATTTTGGGTTTAAGTTGTTGGGGGGTATTGTCCTCTGGGTGATTGGACAAGGGTAATTGGATTTGTGCAGATCATTATCCGGCGCAGCCTCCGGGGAAAAACCGTAGACCCCACGGTGATTAACTATCTGGTCTCCTTCGTAGGGATCGCCCTACGAATCACGCTAGTTATTGCCATTCTCAGTTTTTTGGGAATCCAAACTACTTCCTTTGCTGCCCTCCTAGCCGCCGGGGGGGTAGCGATCGGGGCTGCGTGGGGGGGAATTCTGGCAAACTTTGCGGCGGGATTATTTTTAATTGTGTTTCGTCCCTTCAAAGTCGGAGATTATATTTCTGCGGCGGGAGTGACAGGTATTGTCTGTGAGATTGGGTTATTTGCTACCACCATGAATACCCAAGATAACGTGGTGACGATCGTCAGCAATAATAAACTTTTTGGCAATAATATCGAAAATTATTCCACCAATAGCTACCGCCGCATCGACCTTTCTTTTCAGCTTGATCCCAGTGTGGATGTGGAGCAGGCGATCGCTACCCTCAAGGAAAGAATTGCCCAAATCCCCCATGTCATGACTGACCCCGCTCCCGTGGTAGACATTCTCTCTCTGAACCCAGTCGGAACTGTTTTAGCCATCCGTCCCTGCTGCCACAACAACTATTACTGGGAAGTATACTTTGCCACCAACCGCACCATTTACCACACCTTTGGCAATGCTGGCACACCGCCTCCCACCCCAGAAGCATCTTCGGCAGATAATTTTGATTCTGCACCACCTGAACCAACGTGAGTTCGGTTTAAGCAAAAACTCTGACCCTAAACCTAAAAACTTTCCCTGAGCGGAGTCGAAGGGAATATTTCCACTGTAAATGAAGATAATCGATCAAAAGACCTCTTGCGTGAATAAGGAAAAAGCCCCTCATCCCCCAGCCCCTTCTCCCTAGGGAGAAGGGGAGTAAGAGGAAAGTCCCTCTCCCTAGGGAGAGGGATTTA
>JAAUUE010000169.1 GCA_012031635.1 Coleofasciculaceae cyanobacterium SM2_1_6
CGACATTTCTTTTCTCCTAACAATAATTTATAAAATACTTAAACTCCGGATAGTTGGGTTAAACAGCCCCAAAAAGTAAGTAGATAAGGGAAAACACTTACTAAAGACTTTCTAAACGTTTACTACACTATTAGCTAAACTACCAAAGATTTGCCTTGATTCAACATTTATTTTGTGAAATTATTTTGAGAAAATCTGGGCTTTGTCTTGGACTATTCCCGGACTATTCCCGGACTATTCCCGAACTACACCCCAGACCGTTACCAAACTATTAACAAACTATTTGACTTTTTGCTTGATGAAAGTTGCCAGTTGAATTAATTGCTTCTTCAGCGCATCAACCTCACCTTGGAGTTTATCAACTTTTTCATGGAGGGCAGCAATCTCGCTGCTATTTTCTGCCACTGCTGCTGGTACTGCCGTCACTAGCCCCGCCGCCGGAGCTTCCCGTGGGAGCTTTGATTTCTGCATGGCATCTTTGATAGCTGCCACCAGTTGATTTTTTTCAAAGGGCTTTTCGACAAAGGAAAAATACTTGAAGGGTTCATGAATTTTCTCTGTCACCTCTTCTTTGCGCCCAGACATTAAGACTAGGGGGATTTTTTGGAGGGTCGCACTCTTTTGAATTTCTTGAAATACTTCCCAGCCACTCATTTTCGGCAGCAGAAAGTCCAACATGATCAGATTGGGGTTTTCTTTTTGATCAAAGATAAACCTTCTAAACCATCCTGAGCTTCTAGAACCTCGAAGTTACCCGTTGGCAACATCTCCCTGACCCGGATCCGAATTACCTTGCTATCATCGATAACTAAAATCTTTTGTTGTGCCACGATCGACTCCTTGAGACTGTGCCTGATTATCTCTGTACTTGTCTGCTTTTCTTGGTTTTGCTCGACTAGATTCACGAAAAAAGCTCAATAAAGAAGCTCAACCTAGAGAGAAGTTCGCTAAACAAGGTTATTTTGCCTAGTTACTTTGCCTAATTGTAAGATCATTGTATCAAGATCCCAGCTAACTGAAAGCAATCTCAGATATTTCTCTCTAATTCTGTCTAATGAGAATGTCTGAAAAGTCGATTGTAGGGACGCAAGGCTTTGCGCCCTTACCAAATTCCTTATTTGGATCAGCCCTTTAGAGAATCAGGATTAGTCTGTGCTGAAATTTTAGACTCTTTTCAAACATCCTCTAAGACAATTCTGAATATTTGATAACTCAAGAATAACTCAAGAATAGCTCAAGAATAACTCAAGGATTGTTTTTTTAAAATCCCTAGGGAGTGTCCGTGGAGATTGCTATAGTAGCTTTAGAATCTTGAGTAATTTTTTGCTATTCTTTGCCCTCACCATGTCCCAACCATCTCCCCAACCTGCTAGAACCTTCGATTCCCCCCCTACCAACTCCCCGCCCTCAGAAACTTCGCCCCCCAAATTACTACCCCTGCCGTCTTGGCTCCGGCAACCCTCGATCGGCAAAGCCTCAGAAATTTCCCTCGTCCAGCAAATTATTAAACAACGCCAGATCCACACTATCTGTGAAGAAGGACGCTGCCCCAACCGGGGAGAATGCTATGGCAATAAAACCGCAACTTTTTTGCTCATGGGACCCACCTGCACCCGGAGTTGTGGTTTTTGCAAGTGGATAAGGGTCATGCTCCCATGGCTCTGGATCCCTTGGAACCCCAGAAGATCGCCGAGTCGGTGCAAATTCTGGGCTTGCGTTATGTGGTGTTGACGGCGGTAGCCCGGGATGATTTGGCAGACCACGGGGCGGGTTGGTTTGTGGCAACAATGCAAGCCATTCGATCGCTCCAACCGGGGACAGAAATTGAAGTGCTGACGGCGGATTTTTGGGGCGGGCTGGGGGCAGAGGTGAGCCAACGGGAACGGGTGGGGTTAGTCGTGGCGGCAAAACCTGCTTGCTATAACCATAATATTGAGACGGTGGCTCGGTTACAGGGGAAAGTCCGCCGGGGTGCTAAGTACGATCGATCCCTAGGAGTTTTAGCTATTGTCAAGGAACTGAACCCGGAAATCCCCACCAAATCTGGGTTAATGCTGGGGCATGGGGAAACTAAGCAAGAAGTGATCCAAGCCCTGCAAGACTTGAGATCTGTGGGTTGCGATCGCCTCACCTTGGGGCAGTACCTCCGTCCCTCCTTGGCACACCTACCCGTAGAAAAATACTGGACGATCGAGGAGTTTACCGAACTAGGAGAAATTGCCCAAGAGTTGGGGTTTAGCCATGTGCGATCGGCTCCCTTGGTACGGAGTTCCTACCACGCTGGTGAAAGTTAAATTAGTAGAATTTGGATATCAATAATCTTCTAAAACCCATGACATCTTCCCCATCCCCTGAAGTCACCCTCCGCAATCTCCGCCAATTAAGTAATATTTTAGAAAATGCGATAGGTATTCCCGGAACTCCCTACCGTATTGGGCTTGACCCGATTATTGGGATCATCCCCGGCGGTGGTGACTTGGTGACAGGATTGCTATCTTTTTATATTGTGTTTACGGCAGCTCGGTTGGGGCTACCACGGGAAACTTTGGGGCGGTTGGTGATGAATGTGCTAATTGATGTTTTGGTGGGAACTATGCCTGTGTTTGGGGATTTGTTTGATGTGGCGTGGAAGGCAAATAGTAAAAATATGGACTTGTTAGAAAAGCATTTTTCTGTCCCCCAGACTGCCAAGAAAGCCGATCGAGTCTTTATCTTTTTGATCCTAGGAGGATTACTCCTCGCCATTTTCACCGTTTCCGCCGTCCTCATCTGGGTAGTCTCCACTCTGTACCAATTTCTGGCTACAGGTGGTTAATTAATCGGCGGTTAAAATCACATCTACGAGAGTGAAGTCCACCGTTTCTGATACGACTTTGCGAAAATAATAACCATCATCGCTGGCTGAGCGTAGTCGAAGCCAAAACTCCACCTCAAATCTTCGAGCGATTATCTTCCTACGTAACGAAAATTGTAACGAAAATCTTCCCTTCGACTACTTCGACTCCGCTCAGTACAAGTCCGCTCAGGGAACTTCTCTAAGCTTGGGTTCAGGGCTTTTCCTTAAACCGAACTCACGTTAACCAGAGACTTTGATTCTGGTTATATTTCGCCACTTTTCCTGTAGCTTTTGTAATTCTCGCAGCCGGAGCCGGAGTCTTTGGGTATTGGGAGTTTGGGAGCCATAGCGCCAAGCAACGTAGGCTTGAGAAATTTCTTCCATGATTGCTGTCTGGTCAGTGCTCAAATTTGGGGCGCAGGCTTGGACGTATTCCAAGGGAGTCTGGGCGGGGGGTTTGGGGTAGCCTTGCTGAGTTTGCAGGTAGAGCATTTGTTGATAAATACTTTCCATGGGGGGTAATTTTTGCAACCAGAGGGCATAGCTAATCGATCGCCAGCGTTGCCACCCCAACCAACCTAGGAACCCAAGGGCGATCGCCCCCACTCCCCCAGCAAGCAGACCCAGCCAACTCCCGAAGATCACAGCCCAAATCCCCCCAAATATGAAGGTAATGCCCCGAATTATATTTTCCCAGATCAAGCTAATTAGACTAGTCACAGGCGAAGGCAACCAGCCCGCTACCCAACTCCATATTTGTTGAAGCACACTAAAGGTTTGCGTATCTTCGATCCCCGGTGGAATTAACTCCATGCCCGGCAGGGGATTAAAGGTAAACCAGCCGTAATCAGGGAAATATACTTCCGTCATCATAAAGGCATCGGTATTTCTTACCGTGTAGTAGCCCGTGAAGGGGTTAAACTCCCCCGTATTGAAACCAGCAACCAGACGAGCCGGGATGCCGATCGAGCGCAGCATCATTGTATAAGCCGTGGCAAAGTGATCTGGGAGTCCCCCCTCAAGGCGCAGGAAGCTAGTAACTAGGTCTTCATTTTCCTTGAGAAAGGGTAGGTCTGGCTGGATGCGGTAGGTTTGCTTGAGGCGTTGAGCTAAAAACAGAGCAGTTTGGTAAGGATTGGTCAGGGGATTGGGCGATCGACCCAGTAGCTCTTCAGTTTTTTGTTTCACTTCCCCAGCAATGGCGGGCGGAATTTGTAAGTAATACCGGGTAATTCCCGTAGGATATTTTGTCCCTGCCTGCTCCAGTTCGCCTTGGTTCCGGTAAGCCACATCAGAGATCACACTGTAGGTAAAACCATCAATTAACCCAAGGGGCGATCGAATCCCGCCTTCTGGATCCAAGCCTACTTCAAGAGTCGGGAAGAAAATTTCCCTAGCATGGGCAAGCGCCGGGATCACATTGGGCAGGTCACTCACCGCCGTATAACTCTGGATCACTTCCCTAGTTTTTGCCTTAGTAAAAATAGAAGAGAGAAAAAAGCGGTAAGTCCAGCCCGGTCGTTGGATTCTCAGAATTTGTCGATCGCGGGAGATTTGCCAACCCTGCCCCGTGTAGCGATCGAATGCCACCACCCGCCAAAACCCCGGAGCTTGAGACCTAACCCGCATCATCTCTTGGGGAACCAACTCCCCCCGGAGATTTTGATTTATCGTACTACTAAAGCCGTAGTACGATCGACTATCCACCTGTCCCCCGTTGCCGCCCTGCTCCTGCCCCAAGTCTCCCACTTCATAACCGGGATTTGTGATCCCCTGATCTACACCCTGAAATCTTGCCTCATCCACATTGAGGGGAGAACTAACGGGAAATGTCTGGAGTTGGTAGCCGGGAAACCGGGGCATGAAGGCAAAGAGCGTCAGTCCCGAAGCCAGAATCACCACCAGAAATAGGCTAATACGAGAAATGGAAAGATAGCTGGGTAATAATTGCCGACCAGAGCGGGGTGTAAATTGGGGGGGATGGAGTTTGAGTTGCGATCGATAATCCACAATTAAAGTCGGGATAGCGATCGCCAGAAATATCAATAACAAGGGCGCAAACTCCATAGTCTGGGAAATCGTCCCCGCCACCCCCAAAAGAATTAACCCAATTACCATGGAATAGCCCAAATCCTTGCGGCGGGGCAGATCAAAGGTATGCAAAACCTGCACTTGGGTCAGCAACTCTGCTAACACCAGCCGAGTGTCGTTTAACTGGGCAATAATATTCTGAAAAAATAGCCCCATGGCTACTAGCATTCCTAGGGCAAGGAGAAACTTCACGCTCACATTTCGACTGTAGCGCCGATACCAAGACCAACTCCCCCCCACAAAACTCAACGGCACTGCCCACAAACTCATCTGGGTTCCGGCAGCAATATCTGTGGCGATAATCCCCACCGTCACCAGTAACTGCACCAACACCCTGAGTAGAATCGATTCCTCTGGTTTTTCCCTCGGCAGGGAATCAAAATATCGCCGCCAAGCAGCAGGGGAAAAAAAGTACCAGCCTTTGAGTAAATCAGGGCTGGAGAGTGGGGGGGGGTTGGTAGTCATAGGTCATTGGTGGCTAACAGTTATTACCCGAAAACCTGATTAGAGCCATTTCACCAAATCAACTTAAAGTTAATTCAAGATTAATTCAAGATCAATTCAAGATAGAAATAGCAAAGCTCAGGGGAGTTTGTTCTCCTTCCAATAGTCTAATCTCTAGGGGATAGAGTTGACTAGGTTGCAGATCAAATAACTCTGCACTCA
This sequence comes from Coleofasciculaceae cyanobacterium SM2_1_6, assembly GCA_012031635.1. Taxonomy (GTDB): domain Bacteria; phylum Cyanobacteriota; class Cyanobacteriia; order Cyanobacteriales; family JAAUUE01; genus JAAUUE01. The sequence continues at coordinate 5,594 of JAAUUE010000169.1, forward strand.
CATAGCCGGGGTAAGCTCGTTCCGTCACCACCGAGCCGTGGGAATTATCGATCGTCATCCTGCCCCCCTTGGGCAACCAGACCTGGAGCCTCAGAGAAGGATTTGCGCCTCTTTTACTTACATCTTGACCGGGATGGTAGCTAAGCTGGAGGTCTACATTGCCGTAGATTGTCTGCCACTGCCGCCGGAGTTGGGGATGGTGAGTAGAGACAAAGAGGGTGAGGTTATCGATAATTTGTTTGGCTGCCATTAGAGACAGCGCCATTTGTTGATCGGGAGTCGCGGCGGCATAGTCGATAATTTCAGGGGCGGCAGTAACACCACTACCCCGACCGGGAAAGCCGCCAGCCAAGACTAACCCTGCGACATCATTGAGAGCTTGCCCCTCTTCTGGAAATAGCTCGCCGACGGCTTTGACAATTTGACCTCCCAATTTGCGGGGGGTAGCGATTACGGCAAAACAGCCCCGGAGAATTTGGGCAAGGACTGATTCTGGCAATTGCTGACGCACGCTCAGGGTATTGAGTTGGGGCATCCACTGTTGCAGAGCCGAGAAGTTCAAAGCCTGAGAAAATAACGGAGCTGGTTCTTCTAGTTCATAGTCTGAAATGCTAGTCTCCCAAGGAAAGAGGGGGAGGCGATCGTCGTCCATTTCAGTTTGAATACGCTGTTTTAAGATAGATTGAAAACGTTTTTGCACGGTCGGAATTTCTCCCCAATTGGATTTATAAACCATAGTCGACCCTGATGGATCTAAGGAATCTAATTCTTGATTTTGTTGACTACTAGGTAGTCTGGGGGCTGGGGTGGGGTCTAGATCTTCCCACTCTAGGGGGTCTAGGATGAGGTCTAGTCCAGATACCGGGGTCTCGGCGGAAATATTGGCGATCGCATCTATTGCCAATATATTGCCAGAGACAGCTTGCAGCCACTCTTTGATGCTGCTGATGATTGCATTCAATTCCTGTTCAATCTCATTATTCATGGCTAGATAATTTTGATCCGGATAAAGTAGAATTACGTATTTTCCAAGCAATATCTAAAACCTTAAACCAAGCATTTTGGAGTTGGTTAGCTGTAATACCCATAGTCTGGAGGATTTCTGGATCTTTTGCCCCCTGTTTTTTCAACCGGAGAATTTCCTGTTGCCTCGGCTCCAACTGTCCCTGAAAAGTCTGCCACTCCTGGGAGGTCAGCCCCAGATTTCTCTCTAGGTCTGCTTCTAGCCACTGATGTACCAGTTCCCAGCCGTGGGAGAGGGCAAACCGGATCAGATGATATTTGAACCGTTGCTGGAGATAATCCCGTTGGCGGGGGGTTAACCCCAAGATAGACTCGATTTCATTGGTAGGTAAATCTTGCAGCCGGAGAACTAAGTAATCTCCACATTCTTTTTGCCCCTGTTCTTCTAAATATTTTAAGAGTTCGTCAATTACGGATTGGCGGAGATTTCCAGACAGGGGGTCAGTGTCATTACTGACCATACTTTCCCGGACTTGTTGGACGGTGCTGTCGTGGCTGGGATTGTCTGATTCGCCGGTGGCTCCCCCGGCGGCTTGCTCCATGTCGATCGAGGCTTCTGGGGGTTGTTGCTGAGAAAAAGTCTGCGCCCGGAGGATAATCAACTGCTGCGATCGCCTGCCCGGTAGGGGAATGCGGCGCTTGGCATAGCGCTCCACAAAAGCCATGTACTCTGCCAACTCCAACAAAGTCCGGGGCACATAGCGAGAATCTAGCTGGTTCTGTTCCCGAAATACCTTAGTGGCTTCTCCGTAGAACCCCTGAAGAAAATCCTCCATCAGTTGCAGCCGGACTTGGTAGCTGGTGGGGCTTTGGGGGACATTAATATAGCGGTAGATGATAGCACTCAAGGTACTATGGAGTTCTACCCTGCCCCGGCGGGAACCTAGTTGGTAGTAGCGCAGACACTGGGTCAGGCGATGGCGAGCCAACTTGACCGCCCACATCTCCACTTCCCCCGAGGCCTGAATGCGCTGGCTCATTTCGCAGATGCGCTCTACCTCCTTGGTAAAACGCCCAGCCACTTCTGAGCAGTTTGCCTCCTTCGCCTTGGTGTACTGCTGGAGTTCTTTTTGAAGCAGTTGATGAATATCCTCCACGGCTTGGCAGAATTCCCCCATAATTTTGTTGAATGCCTATTGAATGCTAACGGATTAATAATTGATTAATAATTGATTAATGATTGATTACCCATTGGCTCACCCTAGTATAGGCATAGTATAGTTTGGTAAAACAAATTAGGAAAAGTAACCGATCGAAATAGTTTACTGAAATATAGCGATCCTAAATCATTTTCTAAATTAGATTGCTGCTGGTAGATTGTTTCACCCGCCGGCGGCGGGTGAAACAAGTCAGGACTGCTATAGTCTCAAATAAAATTAAGTTGGTGAATATATTTTGGTGAATAGAACATGAACTTAGAACAACAGATGCAGGCTTTGATTGACAATGCTCCCCAAGATGGGCAAACTCCCATGATTATGGAAGCGATCGCCCCGATCTTGAAGCATTTTGCCGATCGACTACAACATTCCCAGTATTATATCCTGCAATCTCCGCATCAGAGTTGGTTGGTGACAACCCTGAGCAATCGCACCCAGCCGGAACTAGAAAAGAACGTGATTTATGCCTTCGCTAGCTCGCAAGATAGTCTCAGCTTTCAAGCCAATTCCCAACTTCGATCGCAACCTCAAAACCCCGCTCTAGCCATCCCTGTTTTACAGATTCTATTCCAAATATTTGCCTTGACGATGGTAGATAGTGTGATTTTTTTTGAAGTTCCGGGAAATACAGTCAACGGCACAGAAGTCCGGCGGCAGGACTTAGCAGCAGCTATTCAAGCCCAGTTACGGCAGATCAGGACTATTCACAAAAAAAATCCTCCAGTTAATCCCCCCCCAACTCCCAACAATCCGCCCTCAAATATTGCCTAAGTATCATCTAAACTTATTAAACTTACAAAATTTCATTTAACCAAATTTAACCTATGGATACTCAGTTACCTATTCTTTACTTGGCTATTTTTCTAGTCCTGCTCTCTGCCTCTAGCTGGTTTGTGCTGCGGCAGGTGCTGCGGACTCGGAAGGTTGAGAGTAAGTTTGCCAATCTGCAAAAGAAACTCAAGCAGGAAAAGGGAACCGCCGAAGATTATTACGAACTGGCGAGTATTTATCTTGACAAAAGAATGTTTGTCCAGTCCTTGGGTTTGTTTCAGAAAGCCTTGAAAGCAGGGAGTGACCTCGAACCAGAAAATCTGGCTCTGATCTACAATGGTCTGGGCTTTGCCTACTTCTCGCAAGAACAGTACGATCTAGCGATGCGGCAATACAAGGAAGCGATTAAGCTCAATCCAGAATACGTTGTCGCCCTCAATAATCTGGCGCTCGCCTACGAGCGCAAGCAATTAATTAATCAAGCCCTGCAAACCTACGAGGAGGCGTTAAAGTTTGAGCCGAATAATACCACTGCCAAGAGTCGGGTAGAGTCTCTCCGCAAGCGATTTATCCCTTCTAGTTAGAAAGCAAGTTAAAATGTACAGGACTTACGCATTAAAATATTCTTCCGGGCTTCGACTCCGCTCAGCCCACGGCAAATCTACTCAGCCCACAGCAAATCTGCTCAGCCCACGGCAAATCTGCTCAGCCCACTGTAAATC
>JAAUUE010000170.1 GCA_012031635.1 Coleofasciculaceae cyanobacterium SM2_1_6
AAAGGAGGTAAGGGGAGATACAGGGAGAGAAGAAGGGGTTTTGGGGATAGTTTAGATTATTTATTGGGGGATGATTTAGAAATTTAGATGAGATGTTTGATATAAATTGCGTAAAATTACGTAAAAATAAAATCACACAAATTACATAAAAGATTAAGGCAGTTAATCAACGATCGAGAACATCATTTCGGCTTCACAGGCTAACTGCCCATCTACCGTTGCTTTGCCGTGCATTTTACCAAAGCGCTTTTGTTTTACCGCAATTAATTCTACCGTCATAATTAACTGATCTCCCGGCACTACCGGACGACGAAACCGGACTTTATCAATGCCCGCAAACACAAACAAACCCACCTCTAGCCAAGGCAGTTGAGTTAAGACTACTCCCCCCACCTGCGCCATTGCTTCTACGATCAACACACCGGGCATGAGGGGACGACCGGGAAAATGTCCTTGGAAATGCGGCTCATTAAAGGTGACATTTTTTAAGCCTACAGCAAATTTTTCGGGGACATACTCAATAATTTTATCCACTAACGCCATGGGGTAACGATGGGGCAGGAGATTATGAATTTCCTCGGCAGTCATGGTCAACTTAGGAGGGGCTTCTGGGTTGAGTCCTATCCCAACTTCGGGATTGTTATCTAAAGTAATTTCCGGAGCAATGTCTGGGTTGGTAGTTGTGGTCATGGATTGGGTGAGTAAATAAATCAGCAGGTGACTATTGATCCTTCAGCCGCTCAGCAATAGCTTTGGCTAGTTGAATGTGTAAATTGTGGCTGGCTTTGTACGCCATGTAGTGAGCTATGGGAATATTGCCCAGTAAACTCAAATCGCCTAAAAAGTCTAGGAGCTTGTGACGGACTGGTTCGTTGGCAAATCGCAGGGGCGGATTTAACCATTTTTCTCGATCGCACACAAGGGCATTATCTAAACTACCGCCTTTTATTAAACCAGATTCCTGTAACTGCTTGATCTGATGCAGGAGAGCAAAAGTTCGAGCCGGGGCAATGGCGGAGCGAAAATCTTCCAATTTGGGAGTCCAACTATGCCACTGATTACCGATCGCTGCACTGTCAAAATCAATACCGTAGGTAAAACAGAGAGTCGGGCTAGGAATGGCGGCCACAAAAATTTCCCCTTGATAGATCCACACAGGTTCCTGTAAAAATACCTGCGCCGGAAAAGGTTCTGGTTGTTTCACGAGGTCGGCGGTGTCGATCGCCTCCGCCCACAGCTTGGCACTGCCATCTAAGAGGGGCAGTTCGGGACCATCTATTTCAATCTGGGCATCCTTCACCCCTAGTCCCATCAACGAGGCTAACAAATGCTCCACCGTCCGCACCCGTGCTTCTCCTACCCCCAACTCCGTAGACAGGATTGTCTGGCGCACCGCATCAAGACGCACAGGAATTTGGGGCTGGTCTGGGAGATCTGTGCGAATAAAATTTAGTCCTGTACCGGGAGGAGTGGCTGCCACCCGTACCTGTGTCTTGACACCACTGTGCAAACCGACACCAGAAATCACCAAGCTATTCATGCTTTCTTTGTCACCTTAGATTTTGCCTCTAGAGATTAGTTAAACAGGGCTGCTAGAAAATTAGTATCTCTTTATATTTTATATTGCTAAAATTAGCATTTCTAAAATTAAAACCTCTCGCCGATGCCAAAGTGAATCCGGTTATCACCTCGATCGTTCACCCCGTAATCAATGCGAATCGCCCCCACCGGAGACTGAATCCGAATCCCCGCACCGTAGCCGAAGCCACTGCCCGGTTTACCCCGCAGCCCCGCCGGGTCTCCCGGTACCGATCGACCAGTCCCCAAATCCGAAGCTGCATCCACAAACAAGGCTCCGCCAATAATACTAAATACTGGGAACCGATATTCCAAGGAGGCTAGCGCATAACTGCGACTGCTGCCTACTTCTCCTTCGTTGTAGCCCCGGACAGAATTTGTCCCCCCCGTGGCAAAGGCTTCGTAGGGAGGTAAATCTCCTAATACCGTCCCCCCTTGGAGATTCAGCGCCAGAACTTGGGGCCCTTCGGTAAAGTTGGTAAACCGGACTGGCATGTAGTAACTATAGTTGGCTCGCAGCCGATTAAAGAATACACTGCCCGAACCGATCGGCACCGTTTGATCAATTCCTAGACGAAACACAGACCCAGAAGTAGGCACCAAAGGATTATCACGAGTATCCCTCGCTAGACCAAATTGGATCGAAAACAAATCGTCAACCCCGCTACCACTAGCACTCAAAGGATTGCCTCGCTGTCTAGCTCTAGTCCTGCCGCCATCATCTTGAACGGTGACATTTTGGTACTGGAAGCCCAAGGAAGCCGACCATTCAGCTCTAGCAAAAACATTGTCACTCAAGGGACGGGTAAAAGTCACCCCAGCCCCGTAGCGGAGAATCCGGGGAATTTCACCATTGCCAAAGGTAATCGGGTTTGTCCCCCCATCGAAGATCAGAGATACGGAACGACTCCGAAAGGCATTGACATTGTACGCAGTCCGGTAGGGGTCTCCGGCGATCCAAGGATCAGAAAACTGCACATCAAATAATAATTCCCGCTGCCCCACTTGGACTTCTGCGCCAATGCGTTGGTTATTGCCCCCTAGATTCTGCTCTTGATAGCCCACGGAAGCAAATAAGCCACTAGAGGAGCTAAAGCCACCCCCGGCTGTTATTGTCCCGGTATTGCGCTCTACGACTTCGAGGACGAGGATCACCCGGCGGGGATCTTGACCGGGGCTAAAGGAAGCCCGGACATCATTAAAGATGCCCAACCCAAAAATTCTCTGGAGGTCAGCTTCGGCGGTGCGGCGATTAAAGACATCCCCCGCTTTGAGTTCAACTTCTCTGGTGATAATAAATTCACGGGTGCGCCCGGTCACGGGAGTGCCGTCTTCGTTGGTGGCTTCGTTGTCAGCATTGAGGAACCGGACTTGGACATCTTCGATGACTCCTTCGGCGACATTGAGGGTGACGGTGCCATCTTGACCGATCTGGGGCTGGATGACTTGGGCGAGGGTGTAACCGTTGTCTCGATACCACTGGTTAATCCGCCCGACTCCTGCCTGTAGTTGTCTGGTGTTGAGGATGGAGCCGTACTGGGGGCTGAAGATTTCTTCCACTAGATCAGGGGGGAAAACACCACCCTGCGGTGTGGCAGGCAGGGGCTGGACGACAACCCGACGCAGCACTGGGTTGAGATTCACCACAAAGGTCAGACGGACTCCGAGGGGGGTGTCGGCGGGGATAACTTCGACGTTGTTAAAAAATCCGGTGGCGGCGATCGCATTCACATCTTCTTGGAGTTGCGATCGAGTGGTTGTCCTGCCGGGTTGAGTCCGAATTACTTCATAAACTCGGTTTTCAAGTTCTCCCGCCCCGGAGACTACTAATTCTGCCACTAATACTTGAGTTTCGGGAACTACTGGGGTAGTTGGGGGGGTGTGCGAGGAGTTACTGGATTTGGAGTAGGTGTTGCCGGAGTTTGGGCAAGCAGGGTTTGATGGTTAGGGCTATCTAGATTTGCCGAGGGCGAATTTTGAGGTAGATTTTGAGGTAGGGGACGATCGACTACCCTGCCCCGTTCTCCTAGGGCTAACAACAAAGCTGCTGGCGGCAGAGAAGAATTAGTTGGACTAGGTAAATTAGACATCCCAGTTAAACTCTGCTCAGCTATTTCTGGCACCGGAGGAGCAAGGGCAATATTAGCTCTAATCTCTAAGGGAGGCTGGCTAATCTGGGGAGCAAGTTCTTGAGAGAAACCTTGAGAAAACTCTAGAGTCGTTGGCATAGCCTCTCCTGTGGAGAATCGACCCTCTCTTGCTGTATTTTGTAGAGATATATCCGTAGCAACAATATCTTGAAAATGGTCAGAATCATGAAGATTTGTCTGAGAGGAGAAGGATGCTAAATTCCTGTCTCCAGTCTCCAATTCTGTTACTCCTTGAGGTAATGCCGCCAGAGTTGCTGGATTATCTAGATTTACAGCTAATTCTGTCTGTACTACTAAACTATTGGCATTATTGACAATATCTTTCGCATTGTTGCTAATAGAGGTTTCTCCTTTAGCGGGGTTAGCTAAACCCATAGTCGCTGAAACTGCCAAACAGGTTAATAAAATTTTTGATAAATACATTTCGTTATTGTCTATTCCCACGTCCACACACCAAGTTAAATAATATCAGGTTTGTTCGTTTCTGCTGCCTTCCTAGGGGCAGCTTAATTTTTAGGCAGGTCTTTAGCCAAGTTTCTAGCTCAGTGCTTGCTTCACCCTTGCCAACACCTGTTGATAGGCTCCCTCCACATTCCCCAAATCTTGACGGAATCTATCTTTGTCGAGGACTCGGAGATTGGGGTCGGGTTCTTGAGCATCCCAGAGACGGCAAGTATCAGGGCTGATTTCATCGGCAAGAATGATCTGCTGTTGGTTGTCAACACCAAACTCTAGCTTGAAGTCTACGAGGGTGATGCCGCAATCTTGGAAAAATTTCCCCAAAATTTGATTGATCCCTAAAGTCATAGTTTTGATCTGCTCTAGCTGGGCGGGGCTGGCTAATTCCATCAACAGTAGTCGATCGATGGTCAACAAAGGATCTCCCAACTCATCATTTTTGTAATAAAACTCCACCAAGGGCTGGGGTAAAACCTTGCCCAAGGGTAATCCGGTTTGTCGACAGAGACTCCCCGCCGCAATGTTCCTGACCACCACTTCTACTGGGATAATTTTTACCGCCTTTACCCGCATTTGGTTAGGGGCAGGGCAGTCTATGTAGTGGTTGGGGATGCCAGCTTTGGTTAATTCTTGAAAAAGGGCAGCAGCGATCGAGCAGTTGATTTCCCCCTTCCCTACAATTTGTCCCCGTTTCTGAGCGTTAAAAGCCGTGGCATCATCCTTGAAATAAGTCAGTAATATCTCTGGATCATCAGTGGGGTAGAGGATTTTGGCTTTGCCTTCGTAGAGCTTAGTTGCAGAAAAATTTGTCATAGGGTTTTAGGGGATCAGGAGTTTGGGAAATCGGGAAAATAACTTTTGTAATGATTTAATGAAGTTTGCGTAATTTAATTACTGGCTTTGCCATTGTGCGGGATCCCGTAGTAGCAGACCCAATTATTTTTTGCTAAGATTAAGAAGAGGTTAAGGAAGAGTTAAATTAACTTAACTTGATCTAGACCTCTAGTTTATTAACAATTTAAGGCGGTATTTCTAATGAGTAGAGTTAGAATTGTCGTGGATAAGGAGAAGTAAATTTAACATAAATAATTTAACAATACCGTTTAACATTGCCTTTAGGAGGTGGACAATGACTAGTAAAGCAGATTTTATGTATCCCTATAACCGTTATCGGGGCGAAGTCAAACCAGAAAACTTAATCTTTGATGCCAACCTCCAAGAATTTGCCCAAAAAATTAGCTACATTTGTAATCTGGAAACTGCGGGAAAACTTTCTCCAGAGCAAGCCTACAATGATATAAAAGACCTCTGGCAAAAACTGAGTGAGAGTAAAAAAGAATTAGGAATTGGAGAGCATCCTTTTCAGCCCGAATAGCCCAGCAAGGTATCCATCTGAGAGAAAATATCAAAGCCTAAAGTTGAAAAGTTGCGAATTAATTGATTAAAAATATTGAAAATGATTAATTATTAAAAATAGCAAAATGGGACTTTTATAACCAAACAGACAGTCATCTAAGCTATATTAGTCCCAATCTCCAGTAACTTTGAAAGAGGCGATCGCTACCTCCTTAGTCCTGTGAATTTGGCTTTTAGATTTAACTTTTAGCTTTAGGTTTTAGCTAAGGTTAATATCTACTTTTGGAGAACTAAAGTCCCAGCGATCATGTCGTGGAGTGCTTGCTTTTTCTCTGTAAAGAACGCCATGATGTAACCAATCATGAGGATTAAGGCTGATAATATCTTGGAGAAATGCCGAATACTCGCCTTTACAAAAGAGATCGGTCTTCCTTCAGGAAAAGAAAGCAGCCAAAAATCTCTTGCCAATACCTGCGTATTTCATCCCTTGACTCCTTATTTTACTTATGTCCTAATTACTTTTTTTGTTAATTTGTCAATACACCCAACTATAGCAGTCCTAAAGTATTTCACCTGCCGCAGGCAGGTAAGATTGTCTACCAGAGGCAATCTAATTTAGCAAGTGATTTAGGATTACTACGTCTATTTATAAAATCTTAATAGTGATAAAATTGTTCAAGAGGAAGACCCTTTGGGGCAAGTTTTTGGCTACTAAGATTTGAATTAATATTGACATCAATAGGTGTAAAGGTCGTTACCTTTTTATATTTTTTTAATTATTAGTTTAGTCTGGATATTTATTAGATATTTAATGTAAATGAAAAGACAATTTGCGAGGGTGGCGATCGCCCTAGGAAGTAATTTGGGTAGTGACGTGGGGAACTCCAGAGAAACGGTTAGAAAATCCCTCGAAACTTTGGGTAATACCGAAGGGATAGAGTTAATTCATGCTTCTAGTCTCTATCAAACTACCCCAGTCGGACCACCGCAACCGAATTATGTGAATGCCTGTGCAGTTTTAGCGGTAGAATTATCTCCTCTAGCCTTGTTAGATACTTTGTTGGCGATCGAGGCGCAGTTTGGCAGAGTCCGGCGGGAGCGGTGGCAGGCTCGCACTTTAGATTTGGATTTGCTGCTGTATCAAGATTTGATTCTCGATAGTCCCCGCTTAACTATTCCCCATCCCCGGATGCAGGAACGGGGGTTTGTCTTGGTTCCCTTGGCGGAAATTGCTCCAGACTGGCAAGAACCAATTACCGGGAAGTCGATCGCTCAACTCGCCAAAGAAGTAGATACCCAAGGAGTTATCAAGCTAGAGCTTTAATTGGGATTAGATTTAGATACTGAATTATTTGGGATGTAATTATCAATTAGTCATCCGTATTTAATGCAAGTTCGGTTTAAGCAAAAGCTCTGACCTTAAGCCTAGAGACGTTCCCTGAGCGAAGTCGAAGGGATGATTTCCGCTATAAATACAGATACGCAATCGAAGATTTAGGGTGGGGTTTTGGCTACTTCGACAACGCTCAGCATAAATTCGACTACGCTCAGCCAGCGATAATAGTTACGGTTTTCGCAAAATGACATTAGAGGTATTTCCTATCCCGAAATTACATTATTTATAGGTTTTTATGAATATTAATTCTTATTTTTATGATCCGGTAAAAAGAAATGTTTCTTTGATTGCTTTGTGTCAGGCTTTTTCCGTGACCGGCAACGTGGTTTTATTTACCGTGGCGGCGCTAGTCGGGCAATCTTTGGCTGCCGAAAAAGCCCTTACTACCCTGCCCCTTGCTCTGCTGCAACTAGCTACTATGTTGGCAACTATTCCCGCGTCTTTGTTGATGCAACGGATCGGTCGGGGTCGGGGATTTATGGTAGGAATCCTGGTGGGGACTGGGGGAGCCTTGTTGGGAGTAGCGGCGATCGTCTCCCAGAGTTTTTGGGGATTTTGTGCAGCGACAATGTTACTGGGGATCAGCAATGGCTTTGCCGGATACTATCGATTCGCTGCTGCCGAAGTAGCAACTGTAGGATGGCAATCTCAAGCCATTTCCCTAGTGGTTTCCGGGGGCGTAGTGGCAGCGATCGTTGGCCCCCAAATTGCCAATTTATCCAAGGATTTGTTCTCAGAATCAACCTTTAGCGGTTCCTTTGTGGCGATCGCAGTGATTTTTGTGCTAACTCTAGGCATTTTGGCTCTAGTGGAGTTTCCAGAGTTTTCTCGATCACAAGTCCAAGGCGAGGGCAGACCTTTGGGGGTGATCATGAGGCAACCCATTTTTGTGGTGGCGGTGCTGGGCAGTATGCTGGGCTACGGGGTGATGATTCTGATCATGACGGCGACCCCCTTGGCGATCGTTGCCGATGCTCATCCTTTTCACCATGCTGCCTCGGTGATTCAACTCCACGTTTTGGGGATGTTTGCTCCTTCCTTTTTCACTGGGGGATTGATTGCCCGGTTTGGAGCACTCCGGATTATTACCTGCGGAGTCCTGCTCTCTTTGCTGTGCATTGTCATTAACCTGTTATCTTCGGGATTGCTGAGTTACTCGATCGCCCTCACGTTCCTCGGCATCGGCTGGAATTTCCTCTACATCGGCTCCACATCTCTTCTGCCCCAAACCTACACCCCCACAGAAAAAGCCAAGACCCAAGCCGCCCACGATTTCTCTATGTTTGGGTTTGTGACGATCGCCACGGTTTTATCCGGTGGTTTATTTAGAACCCTCGGCTGGGAAGCAGTGAATTGGGCGGGCTTACCCATGATGCTCATCGTCTTGGGAGCGATCGTCTGGCTCCGTACCCAGCATGATTATCAGGATCCAGTTAAAAGCTAATTAAACCCAATTTTTGGTACTCAGGGCAGCACCTTGGGCATGGAGAATAGATTTTGCCCTAGCGTCGATCGCCTCGGGGAAATCATTATTCGTCAGCCGGAGAGCCTCGTTATATCTCTTAATTGCTTCCTGATGTTGCCCCACACTGGCATAGAGCAAACCGAGGTTGAACCAGCCCGTGGCGTAGTTGGGGGCAAGTTCGAGGCAGCGATCGTAGGCAGCAAGGGAACCACTTAATTGATTGAGTTCAGCATAGGTAGAGCCTAGATAATCCCAAGCAAGGTAATAATCTGGGGCAAGTTCTAGACATTTGAGGTAAGCACTCATCGCTTCCTCATACTTTCGTTGGTAATATAAAGCACTGCCGATCACTTCCCAACTAGCATAGTAACTGGGGTCGATCGACAGAGATTTTTCCCCAGCTTGAATTGCTTCTGAATACCTGCCCAGTTGATAGAGCGCATGTCCCATAGATTGCCACGTTTGTGCCAAGTCTGGAGAGATATTAATAACCTGTTGATACGCTTCGATCGCCCCCAGAAAATTGTGCTGATCTGCTAGGGCTAAACCCAGATTGTGCCATGCCCAGTAGTAGTTCGGGTCGAGGGCAAGGCTTTGCTGATAGGCAGCGATCGCCCCCGGTAAATCTCCGTTATTGTAGAGTTGGTAGCCCTTTTGCAGCCAATCTTCGGCAGTTTTCTCCTGAACTAGGGGCGGGTGTTGCGCCTCGTAGAGACAATGCGCTTGGGCTTTTGCTGCTGCTGCCAATTCCCTCTGGTCGAGCTGGGTCAGAGCGATCGCCTTTTTTCTCCCAAGTATTATAATCCTCTGGATTCACCGCCAAAGATTGTTCAAAACACTGCAAAGCCTCAGCATA
>JAAUUE010000171.1 GCA_012031635.1 Coleofasciculaceae cyanobacterium SM2_1_6
GATCGCCCCGCTCAAAGCATTGCTCTCCTGCTCCGCCTTCCGAAACTCCCGAAAAATCATCCTCCGCCTCAGACCTAGGAATACTCAACCGTAACCCCTGAGGATCATTTTGGGGCATCATCGCCCAAGCCAACTGCTGCAAAAACCGACTGTATTCCGAACTCTTTTGGCTATCAAACCGATTCTTGTTGTAAATATCTGCAAAAGTCTAAACACCCCACCCAGATTTGCCGGAATCTCCCTCTTCTTCTGATAAACCCCACACAACATCCACAACAACAACGGAGTCTGACCAAACTCCCGCAGCCGCTGCCCCAAACCCTTGAGCAACTGCTGCCCCTGCTCCCGCCCCAAATACCGACAGGTAAACTCCTGCATCTGCCTTTCATTCAGGGGTTGCATCTCCAGCTTCTTCTCAATCCCCAGATCCAAACCCACATTCAATTCCCGTGTTGTGAAGATCATCGGGGTTTTCTGCTGGTACGATCGCCGGAAACTCTCCACCTCTCCCCGTAAACCACTAGGCAACTCATTCACCCCATCAACAAAACCAAAAACCGCCCCGCCCACAACAAGTCCGCAATCTTTTCTGTTGCCAACCGCAACCCCTGAGCCTGCAACACCTGCTGCATCTGCTCCAGAACCGTAGAGCGCACATCCCGCAACCGGATCAACACCGGAATCCGGGCTGTGCTATCTTCCCTTGCTGCTTCTGCTTCCTGCACCAACAATCGCTCCAGCGCCGTAGTCTTCCCCGATCCCGGTCGCCCCACCAATAACACATGACCCGCCGCATACTTACAAATCCCCTCAAGGACAGGCAACCGCTCAATCTTCTCCTTGGGTTTCTCCTCTCGCTCTGGCTTCCCCTCCGGCGCAGGTTTCTCCTCTGGCACAACATTCTGCACCATCAAATCCATAGCAAAATTCCCAAAAGGATCAAACTCCTCCTCTGGCTTCGATATCCGCAGCCGATCGACTACCTCTGTTTCCACATAAGTACCACAAGTCCCCCGCAGCCTCGGAGCTTGGCAAACCGCCTCTAGATAATCCCGAAAATCTTCCATAGAGCTAAACTCAAAACTTGTTCACCATTATAGATGTAGTCCCCTAGCTATTGGGGATATTAGGACAAACGGGATGGGAATCAGCGAATCGATTGGGGTCCTGTCCAGATGCTGTTGACTACTTCTCCGTAGACGATCGGGGTTTCATTGGTAACGGGTTGGGTCACACCTTGGCGATCGACCGCCCAGGTTTGATGATAGGTACTACCTAAGTGACTGGTGCGAAATAGCGCCGCTTCCGGTTGACTTTGGCTCCAGCCCAGCAACACACTGTAGGCATAATCACAATTTGTCGGGGCGATCGTGTAGCCTTTGCCTGCTTGGGGTTCCCAGATCAGGGCATAATCAGAAGCATAACTAGACCCAAAAACCCCCTCAAACTGCCGAGCCAAGAGATAGTTTCCCGACGCTGACCAAGAAATCGGCATCAAAAATCCAAACACTCCATCCTGATCCGCCTCTGGGGTGGCATACAAAGGATGATGGCTGAGGGGCGAAGTGGCGATCGGGGTTTGCAGAGTGCCACTAGAGAGATGTTCGATGAATAAAACACTGGTGACGCGACTGGCGATCGGTTCTGCTGCCGCTTGGATTTGTAGGCGACTATAGGCAGCGTATTCTTGATCTGGGGAAATTAGCGAAGAAGTTCGATAGTACCGGGGATTAATCTTTCTGGCTCCACGATACTCTTCTTGGGTAGACAGCACCCAACTCCAAGGTACGGGATAGGGGCTATTCAGGGGATCAGGAGAGGAGGCAAAATCAGGCATGTTATTCTTGTAGATATGAATATCAAGCAAATATCAAGCAAATACTTATCCATAAATATAGGCAAAATCCAGTGACAGAATCCCCATCTCCACCAGAAAAAACTCCTAAACCCAAATCATCTCCATCAAACCCATCTACAAAATCATCTACGAAACCGTCTAAGGGTGGTGGTTCTTGGCTAGGAGGTCTTTTGTGGCGGTTGGTATTCCTTGGCTTGGCAGGAGGATTGGGGACAGGGCTGGGAGCAGCTTTGGCAGTAGTTTATCCCGATCGCAATCCCCAAGCTCCTGTTTTGGATACAGCCCTCCGTTCCCTTGGCTTGATCGGTGAAACTAGAGTTCCTGTAAGTAATCCCTTAGATCCTAATTTCAACAACAATCTCAATCCATCCAGTCCCTCTCCCTCGATCGTCCCCTCAACTTTTCCCACTGCTGCAACTACCCCCACTCCCCCAAGCTCTCCCCAAACCCTTAATCAAGAATTGCAGCAGAAATTAGCCCAAGAGTTACAACAGGTACAACAGGAGGCGAGGGAACTGCTCGATCGCACTGCCAGCCTTGAACAACAGCTAGGCAATCCCAATCCCAGCAGCAACCTCGAAACCCGCTTAGATAATCTTGCTCAACAGTTAACCGCCAGCCCTTCCCCCATTACTTCTCCCCCAAATTCATCTACCCCCACTACTTCTTCCCCAACTTCTTCCACAGGATTACCAACTCCGGCGATCGCTCCCAGTCCCGTTACTCCCCTGAATCCCTCGGCAATTCCCCTCGGCAGCAACCAACAAAAAATTACCCTGCCCCCGGATACCTTATTCGATCGCACCACCGATAATAATATTCTGCGCCCAGAATCAATTACTCTCCTATCCCAAATAGTCAACGAACTCCGGGGTATTAGTGGCACAACGATCCAAGTTACAGCCCATACCAACCTGGGGGGCGATGCGGCTCGAGACCGGATCCTATCCTTTCAACAAGCCAAGGCAATTCGAGAATATCTGGCGACTCAGTTGGGCGATCGGTTCCGATTTGTGACGATCGGCTATGGCAATACACGCCCTTTAACAACTACAGCCGCCGCCGGATCACCAGAAAATCGGCGTATAGAAATCATTGTGGAATAGCAATAGGATTAATCTCCTGTTTCTGAGGTTCTTATCGTTACCCAGTAATGCTTAAATGGTAAAGGATATAGAAAAAATTTAAGATTAAAAACCTAAATTTGGTAAAAAATTAACGTGAAGCTATCCGTATATCACACCCCCGAACTTGCCCCAGACGAAAAACTGCCCCAGTGTGCGATCGCTGTGGATGTCCTCCGGGCGACCACCACGATCGCTACGGCTTTGGCAGCAGGGGCAGAGGCTGTCCAAGTTTTTAGCGATATTCAAGAATTGATGCAGGTTAGTGAGCAATGGTCGGCTCCCCTCCGGCTCCGGGCTGGGGAACGGGGCGGCTCCAAGGTAGAAGGTTGTGATCTAGGAAATTCTCCCCTCGACTGTACTCCCGAACTCATGACCGGGAAGCGGCTATTTATTAGCACAACCAACGGCACTAGAAGCCTTGTCCGAATCCAAGAGGCGGCGGTGGTGATGACGGCAGCGTTGATCAATCGTCAAGCGGTCGTTAATTATCTTTTGGCAACCAAACCAGAAACTATTTGGATCATTGGTTCCGGCTGGGAAGGTAGTTATTCCCTAGAAGATACGGTGTGCGCTGGGGCGATCGCCCATCAACTCCAAATCCAAGGAAAATTATCCCTGAGTGACTTGGCAGGCAATGATGAAACCGTAGCGGCGATCGCTCTCTATCTTCAATGGCAGGATCAACTCCTCTCTCTGCTCCAACAAGCCAGCCACGGGCAACGTCTTCTCCGTCTAGATTGCAATGAGGATCTCATCTACTGCGCCAAATTAGATACCCTAGATATTGTGCCGATCCAGCAGGAAATGGGAGTATTGGTGGGTAAAAGTCTGAAGCAGGATTAAATTGAGAATTAGCCTTGGCGACTAAAGTCGCAGCTATAAGATCAAGACCTGCCTACGCAGGTTAATCAAATTCTTGAATCTTAGTCCGCAAGGTTGGACTTTGTTTTTGTTGTTGCGGTTACTCTTCGAGAAGCTGCTACGCATCTACAACCGCCGCCTTTTTAAACATCCTCTTAAATCTAGAGGTTCAAATCCAGCTAGAATAAATCTAAAGTTCCTAGGGAAAAATTATGGGTAAGGCTGGTGATGGTCGATTAGTTTGGAATCATTCTACCCATTTACCGGGGCTGATTCCGATTTTAGAAAAACTTACCCACCAAGCGGGGATTACCACCGTTACTCCTGCGGTGATTGGGAACACCAAAGCCAACGCCCCTCGATTGCAGATCAAAGTCTCGATCGCCATCCGGGGCGGTTTTAAGCTCATTGCCCGCAAGGGAAAGACTTTTCAAGAAGTTTTTATTGTTACGACTTTGAACCAACAGGAACTAGAGGGAGCGATCGCCCTAGTGATGGAATAGGTTTGAATTATTTTTAGCTTATTTCTGGGTTAACTCTGGAATCAATGCAGGTGGTAAGGTCACTTGGTTTTTAGAAAGACGATGGACTGCGGCTTTAACTAGGGCTTTGGGGCGAGTGAAAATATCTGCGAGATGGTATTGATCAGAAATATTAATCCCTAAACCTGATTTGATCAGGTAAAAGGAGTAGAGAATGGCAAGAGTTAACAAGGCTTTTTGCCAAATAGGTAACTTGAATAAACGATTTTTTTTCATTGTTCTGTTTTTACAAAAGGAACTAAGCTGGCGAACCAAGCACTTGTATCAACCAATATCATAGAAAATTTTGCTGAGGATAAAGAACTTGATCATGGTCTCGACCAGAAAATATATCTTTATTATTTTCTAAAGGTAAGGCTGCGATCTCTTCAAGGATATCGGCTGGATTTCTTTTAGGAGAATGAGATAATTTGGGAATCATGATTATTTCAATGCTTGTTCCTTTAGTATGACCCAAATTTAAAAATCTAGTAACGATTATTTCAGCAGGGTTACTAGCGATTATCTAGTTTCCAGAGAGAGCCGGAGATCAGATTGGTGATGATGTGGGCAACGATCGGCACTAATAGATTTCCAGTGGCTAAGGCACTAAACCCCAAGACAAAACCTATAATTGTTGCCCAGACCACGTAGGGCCATTGGTGCTTGCCACTGAGATGTAAAACTCCGAAACAAACACTAGAGATCGATAATCCAAGAATATTCAACCCAAAGGCTGGTAACATTACCCCCCGAAAAAGTAGCTCTTCACTCATGCCCGGCAGTAGTCCCAGCCAGATTAAATCCAAAAAAGTTAAGGGTTTCAGGACTAGTTCTAGGTAAAGGTCTGCGCTTTGGCGGTATTTAGTCCAAAAACGATACACGATGCCACTACTAATGCTAATTCCTACTCCCAGCGCCGCACCTAACAGGAGATTGTCGATCGCCAGAGACACGGGCAGCATGGGAATTTGATAGAAGCGCATCCAGAGTTTGGCAATGATCAACAAAACTACGGCTGTTACTGCCATGGCGATCAGGATTTGCCGCCGACTCAGGGGGGGAAGTTCAGAATTATTAGGAAGTTGTTTAGCCACAGGTCGTCTAGTATTTTTCTTTGCAGAAATAATTTATGGATAATTTAAGGCTAACATTGATGGCGAAAATTCAATGGGAAGAAATTTGGGAAAAATTCCGGGGAGGGCTGTGTAAATTTACTGTTATGGGGTTAATTACTGGGGGAGAAATTCCACAAGGAGGCGATCGCCCCGCTTTAACCCTAGTTCCCCGGCTCGTCCACTCCGCAGTTCAATCACTTGGTCGATATTTACATTAAAAGGAGGACCATAACTAGGGCAGGGATCAGCGCTACAGGGAGGCACATTGGCAATAATTTCTCGAATCACTCCATCCCGCAGAAAAACCATATCCAGAGGAATCAAGGTATTTTTCATCCAGAAACCCACCGCCCGGGCTGGGGTAAAAGGAAATATCATGCCTCGATCGGCTGGCAGATCAGTTCTAAACATCAGACCTATTTCCTGTTCTTGGGGGCTGCCCGCCACTTCTAAGTTGATTACCTGATCCCCGATCGTGATTCTGGCAGCAATAGGGAGGCTTTGGGGCTGCCGACTGCCCGGAGTCATAGTTGGCATCTGGGCTTGAGATGTTGTGGCTGGGGTTGTGTTTGGGGTAATAGTTGGAGTGATATTGGGATTTGTAATTGGGGTTTGGGCGATCGCTGGACTAGAAAAGCTAGAGGAATTAGGGTTAGGAGTTTCCCCCATCAAGGGTGCATGGGTACAACCCAGCAACAGACTACACCCCAGCACCAGCAATCCTTTCTGCCTATCCCACCATCTCCGGCTACATTTTTCTAAAACTTGCTTAACTTGTAATAGCTTAACTTTGGGCTTCTCGTAAAACATAACCAACTCCCCGTACTGTCTGAATTAAACGCCGCTCACCATCATCTTCAATTTTTAGACGGAGATAGCGAATGTAAACTTCTATAACATTAGATTCACCGATAAAATCGTAGCCCCAGACATTTTCTAAAATTTGTTCTCTAGTTAATACTTCCCGTGGGTGAGCCATCAGGTATTTAAGGAGTTCAAACTCTTTCATGGTGAGGTCGATCGTCCGCCCCGCCCGAATAACTCGCCGACTTGCCAAGTCTAGGATCAAATCTCCAAACTTGAGCTGTTCCATGATCTTGGTTTCTGGCTCTAGATAAAAGCGGATCATCTGGATTAGCCCTTCTATCCGGTAAGGCTTGAGGAGATAATCATCCGCCCCCGCTTCTAGACACACCATCCGGTCTTCCACGGTTTCCTTCGCCATCAGCAGCACCACAGGTATACGCAGCCCCGCACTCCGAATGCGGCTACACAGTTTCAGCCCGGCTTCCGCAGGCAAGGCTCGATCAATAATCACCATCGCTGGTTGGAGGTTTTGCAATTCCTGCCACGCCACCCCAGTATTTGTGGTTGCCACAACGCTATAGCCAACTTCCTGCAAGTCTTGACTCAGTTTATGTACAAAAGTTTCTTCTGTGCCTACAACGAGAATCGGATAATTTGGAGTTTCCATTCGTTTAGCCGTAGTTTTAATCAGTATATGTCCTTACAATTAGCATTAATATTACAATTATCTACACTATTATTTACAGTTTGATACAAATTACTCCAGCTTTCTTGCCAAACTCTCCAAGGATGAGATGTATAAGATGTATTAATCTTGATTTAATTTGTAGAGAAAATTTATGAATTAGCTAGTTTAATTTATGGTTTACACAGAAACTATAGGAATTGAGGTGAGCAAAGCCAGCCCTAAGTTTGCTTTATAGAATTACTATTGAGATGAAAATAATTTCTGAAATTCCTAGTAATATTTTTTCAACAACAAATCTAGCTTTTCTTTAGTCGCTGTAGGGACTTTACCTAAGGGGGTCAAGATCGCATACTTTAGGGCAGAGTGGGCTTCAGAATGAGGAGGATTTGCTGCTAGTCTTTTGACAGTTTCTTGGATTACCTTTTGAGCATTTACAGCATTTTTAGTTAGATTGCCAATAATCATTTCTACTGTCACACTATCATGGTCTGGATGCCAACAATCGTAATCAGTTACTAGGGCTAAAGTAGCATAGGCAATTTCTGCTTCTCGGGCTAATTTCGCTTCTGGTAAATTAGTCATGCCAATAATTTTTGCACCCCAACTCCGGTAAAGATTTGATTCTGCCTTGGTAGAGAAAGCTGGTCCTTCCATACAAACATAAGTCCCGCCCCGATGCAGATTTACTTCTGCTAAATTCAGGCTCGCCACCGCATCTCCTAAAACCTGAGATAGCTCACCACAAACTGGATCCCCAAAGGTGATATGGGCAACAATTCCTTCCCCAAAAAAGGTAGAGATTCTATTTTTAGTGCGATCGATAAACTGATCAGGAATGACCATGTCGAGAGGTTTAGCTTCCTGTTGGAGAGAACCCACTGCCGAGGCAGAAATTAGATATTCTACTCCCAAACTTTTCATGGCATAGATATTAGCTCGAAAGGGCAAATCTGAAGGCAAAAGATGATGATTGCGTCCGTGACGGGCTAGGAAAACCACAGGTGTATCATCGAGTTTTGCCAAGATCAAGGCATCAGAAGGTTTGCCAAAAGGGGTATCAATTTCTAATTCTTGAACTTCCTTGAGAGCCTCCATTTTGTACAAGCCACTGCCGCCGATGATGCCAATTTTTGCCTGAGTCATAGTTTTTGATTAATGATTTATTAACTAGGTTATGAAGTTATTAATAGCTTATCCTCGTCTTTCTTGCAGTTTAGCATAGACCGCTTTGATATCAACATGGTGGTATGCCATCGCTACGAGGGTGTGATAAAACAAATCAGCAACTTCGGAGGCGATCGCTTCTGGGTCATCATCCTTACAAGCCATCACTACTTCGGCAGATTCTTCGCCAATTTTCTTAAGAATTTTATTATCTCCCCCGGCTAATAATTTACAGGTATAGGATTTTTCTTGGGGATGATCACGACGATTAGTAATCACTTGAAATACCTGAGATAGGGTATCCGCAGGCGGTGGATTAATGGTGCCATCTACTTGATGAAAACAACTCCGCTCCCCTGTATGGCAAGCCACATCACCAATTTGCTCAACGGTAATTAATAAAGCATCACTATCGCAATCGTAACGCATAGATTTGATTTTCTGCGTATGCCCAGAGGTAGCTCCCTTGTGCCAGAGTTCTTGACGGGAACGACTCCAAAAAAAGGTTTCTCCCGTAGTTAGGGTTTTTTCCAGAGATGCCTGATTCATCCACGCCATCATCAGCACTGTACCGTCTAAATAATCTTGGACGATCGCCGGAACCAGACCCTGTTCATTGTAGGCAATTTTATCAACAGGAATTGAGTGAGAAAAATCTTTTTGTTGGTTATCCATAGTTGAAATTATTTCAGGAATTATTTATCTAGAATCAAGTTAAATATAATGACAAATATAGCAGTTCTAAATGATTTCACCCGCCGCCGCCGGGTGAAATCATTTACCAGCAGCAATCTAATTTAGAAAATGATTTAGGATCGCTATATATAAATTAAAAAGTATAGAGGGAGATAAACTGATTATAGTTTACTTAAATTAAAGTTCATTTTAATTAATAGCTTTTTAGAAATCTTAAGATATTTTTAGAAAGTATAATAAGTTGTTTAATCGGCTTATCAATCAAATACTTAGAAATCAATTAAATGGCTGAGTTATTATAGGTTAATTTTGTAACTTCTAAGTCTCATAATTCTCGGTTTTTTGGGCAATTCTTAGGTAATTTGCTAAGGGATTATCACCGTAATTATTCTAGTAATTAATTG
>JAAUUE010000172.1 GCA_012031635.1 Coleofasciculaceae cyanobacterium SM2_1_6
GTGGAACCCGTGGCTAACCAGAGCGATCGCACGCCAATTTTTCACCATTGCTACAGCCCAGTTGCCAACCTGTTAGATTATTTTCCCAACTATCCGCCAGTTCCCCAAGATGAGGCTCCTGATCTCCAGCCCCAGAAACCCAGTGAGCTTGTGTGATTTCACAATTTTCTATAAATTCAATCTTGCCTTCAGCCCGGAGACGGCGGAGATGGGTGAAGACGGCAGGAGTTAGGGAGCCGCCATTGCGAGCATTAATCACAGTTTGCGATCGAGTCAGCCAGCAACTTTCTTGGTGAAAATCCTTGAGATATTTTGGTCCTAGCCAGCCGGGATCCGCATCAAAAAACTTTTCATAAAATACCCGCCGAGCCATTAATAGAACTTTTGCTCCCCGTTTTGCCGCCCCGATCGCCAAATGTCCGCTAGTTAAACCACTACCGACAATCAAAATCCTTTCGCCCCGACAATCCAGAGTTCTTAAGTCTACTTCGCTGGAATGCAGGAGACGATCGCGGGGATAGGGAGTTGAGATTCCTTGCACCCAATCAGGCAAAAATTTTCTGCCCCCGCCCTGAGCCACAACAACCCGCCGTGCCGAGACCAAGGAACCATCCCCTAGCCAAAGCTGAAATCCTTTTGTTTGCGGGATAATCTTTTCTACCTGAGCCGGAACTAAGCGATCTTGGAGTTGATGCTCTTGGATGAGTCGATCGCAAAAATCTTTAAATAATTTAGTACCGGGTAAATCGTAGGGGGGATAAAGGGGGGTCGCATGGGTTTGGGCAAAATCTCTCAGGGCAAAGGGGTTGGGGGCGGGATGATGGACGGCAGGCGATCGCAGATGGGGAATTTCCAAGGCTGCAAACTGCTGTCGCCACTGGGATAACCAAACCCCACTGGGATCAAAAAAACACAGGCGATCACCCCAAGATTTACGTTTTTGTAATAGATGGGCAGCCAAAGTCAGAGCATGGGGCCCGGCTCCAATGACGGCGATATCAATGGAATCTATAGATGGAGAATACTTGGGGGAGATAATTTCAGGCATGGCAATTAGACAGCGCAATTAGACGGCAAGTTAAGCAAAAGAATTACAGCGTTTTTCACCTAGATGAAGACATGCTTTTCCCATATAACAAGGGGCTTAAGCCCCTTGCCTGTCATCCACAAACCAGAAAAGTGCTGTAAGTAAAAAATATTGTGACAATCTCACTACAATTTTACGATAATGATTCTCATTATTATTCTATAATAACTAAAGAAGTTCCCAAACCCACCGCAGATTATGACTGAAGTATTAGCAGACCCAAGTAAAGCTTTATCTAATGCAGAATTACTCGCCGGAGGATCCGCAACCCCAGAATTAGACCCAGAGACAACAGCAGAATTAGCCCCTCTACCAAGCTCCCAAACCATCTCCCAAAGACCCCGCCGCCTGCGCCGGACAGCAACCCTGCGAAAAATGGTTAGGGAAACTAATTTGCAAATCTCCGACCTGATCTATCCCCTATTTGTGATGGAAGGGGAAAATCAAAAAGTGGAAATTGCCTCCATGCCCGGTTGTTATCGCTACACCCTAGATTTATTACTGGTCGAAATTCACCAAGCCTCTGAGTTGGGGATTGGGGCGATCGCGCTATTCCCCCTCATTCCCGAAACTCAAAAAGATAACCTAGGGACAGAAAGCTATAATCCCCAAGGCTTAATTCCCCGCACCGTCCAAGCCATTAAACAGGCTATCCCGGAAATTTTGATCATCACCGATGTCGCCCTAGACCCCTACAGCAGCACAGGTCACGATGGCATAGTTGAGGACGGCAAAATTCTCAATGATGAAACCGTTGCCGTTCTGGTCAAACAAGCCCTAGCTCAGGCAACCGCCGGGACTGATTTTGTGGCTCCTTCAGACATGATGGATGGGCGGATCGGGGCAATTCGTCAAGCCCTTGATGCCGCAGGTTGGACTAATGTGGGCATTCTCGCCTACTCTGCCAAATATGCCTCTGGCTACTACGGACCTTTTCGAGATGCGTTAGATTCTGCGCCAAAATTTGGGGACAAAAAAACCTATCAAATGGATCCAGGCAACTCCCGTGAAGCCCTCAAAGAAATTGAACTGGATATTACTGAAGGGGCTGATATTTTGATGGTCAAGCCTGCTCTTGCTTACCTAGATATTATTTGGCGGATCAAACAACGGACGAATTTGCCGATCGCTGCCTATAACGTCAGTGGGGAATATGCCATGATCAAAGCGGCGGCTGCCCAAGGTTGGATTGATGAAAAGCAAGTAATTTTGGAAACCCTCATCAGCATGAAACGAGCGGGAGCCGATTTGATTTTGACCTACTTTGCTAAGGAAGTTGCCTTAATCTTGCAATAACTAACAAACCTAAAATATGACGAAGGCGTAAGGTGGGCAATGCCCACCCTACATCTATAAATACAAAAAGGTAAATAAACCTAAAGTAAATATGACAGATATCTACAATAGTTTAACCCCGAAGCGGGGAATGCCGATTACAATTATTACCGGATTTTTGGGTAGTGGCAAAACCACCCTTCTTAATCACATTCTCAGTAATCAACAGGAGCTAAAAGTTGCGGTTTTAGTGAATGAATTTGGAGATATTGATATTGATACCCAGTTATTAGTCTCGATCGATCAAAATATGGTACAACTCAGCAACGGTTGTATTTGTTGTACAATCAATGAAGATTTAGTTGATGCTGTATATAGGGTTTTAGAACGAGAAGATAGAATTGATTACTTGGTAATTGAAACCACCGGAATTGCCGATCCGCTACCAATTATCCTCACTTTTTTAGGAACAGAACTCCGGGATTTAACCCATCTAGATTCTGTTTTGACTCTAGTAGATGCGGAGAATTTTACTGTCGAACATTTTGAGAGTGAAGCTGCCCTCAATCAAATTGTCTACGGGGATATTATCCTCCTCAATAAAACTGATTTAGTCTCGATCGAGAAAGTCGAAGCCCTAGAAAACCATATTCACCAAATCAAGTCGGGCGCAAGGGTTTTGCGTTGTCAAAAGGGAGAAGTTCCTCTGCCTCTAATCCTTGATGTCGGCTACAATGACCCTGATTTTTATGCCTCAATGCTTGAGGAGACTAAGGAAACCCACGAAGCTGAGGGAACTAGTATAGATAGTCACCAGAAGCACGATCATAAATACGATCGCCATGATCATCATGACCATCACAACCATAACCATCACAACCATGACCATAAACTTGATCATGAAAATCAACATAATCATGAACATCATCACCATTCAGCACATCTAGATAATGATGGTTTTATTTCAGTTTCTTTTAGATGCGATCGACCATTGAGCCTAACTAAATTTCAAGAGTTTCTAGATAATCTGCCTAATACTATCTATCGAGGTAAAGGTATTCTGTGGTTTGTAGAAAGTGAACTCCGCCATATTTTTCAACTGAGTGGCAAACGCTTTAGTATTGATGCTGACCGATGGCAAACCCCGCCAAACAATCAAGTAGTTTTAATTGGCAGAAATATTAATTCTGAACAACTCCGCCAAGGTTTAGCAAGCTGTCAGGAATTAGAGCTTTCTAAGATTCCTTAAATTGTCCTAAAATTTTGTTTCTAGAGATTAATCAACCACAGAAATCTCCCCAAATATCAAGCCTTACTACAATAAATTTCCGAATAAATTCCTGAAAATACAACTAAAAAGTATCAATCATTATGAGTAACATTCCTACCCCTAAAGTCCCCGCCGATTTGGTATTAGCTGACAGTGCGATCGCTGCAATTAAAACCCAGTCTAACCCCCCGGTTTCCGATGCCGAAATGATGCAAGCTGTGCGGACTCTGTTGATTGGTTTGGGCGAAGACCCCGATCGAGAAGGCTTGCTCGATACTCCCAAACGAGTGGTAAAAGCCCTAAAATTCCTCACCCAAGGTTACAACCAATCCCTTGATGAACTCCTCAATGGGGCTGTCTTCCATGAAAATGCTAATGAAATGGTGTTAATTCGGGATATTGACCTGTTTAGTTCCTGTGAACACCATATTCTGCCGATCATTGGGCGCGCCCATGTTGCCTACATTCCCGATGGGAAGGTAATTGGCTTATCCAAGATTGCCAGAATTTGTGATATGTATTCCCGCCGCTTGCAAGTCCAAGAGCGCCTCACTGCTCAAATTGCCGATGCGATCCAAGGCTTACTCAAACCCCAAGGGGTAGCGGTAGTGGTGGAAGCAACTCATATGTGTATGGTGATGCGGGGTGTGCAGAAGCCCGGTTCTTGGACAGCTACCAGTGCCATGAAGGGAGTTTTTGCTGAAGACCCCAAAACTAGACAGGAGTTCATGAGCCTAATTCGCCATAGCCCGAACTTTCATTAACACAGGACGATCCCCCTTTTTTCGTAGGGGCGCAAGGCTTTGCGTCCTTTTATAGAGCTACAAGTCATAAAGTGAAGCACATGTGGGCAATTTTAAGTGGCATTGAAGGGAATTTGGCTGCCTACGAAGCGGTTTTGGCAGATTTGAAACGGCAGCGAGCTTCCGTAACCGAACTATATATTCTCGGAGATGTAATTGGAGTAAATCCTGAAAGTAACCGAGTGATCCAACGGCTCCAATCCCCCAAGGCAAGGGAACTCAAACCCCAAGTTTGTCAAGGTTGGTGGGAAGAACAATTATTAATTCTCCACGGGTTAGGCAAAACCGATGAGCCAACGGCGTTGATCGATCGCTACGGCATCGCTATGACCAAAACCCTCTGGGATGCGGTGGATCGCTCTCATCTGCCTTGGTTACGATCGCTAGACTTTGGTTTTTTTGAACTAGATTGTCTGTTGATTCACGGCAGTACGGTGGGGGTGGAAGACGAGCTAAACCCGGAAACCCCGCCCGTAGCAATGATCGATCGTTTGCTGAGAATGGATGCTAATTATCTATTTTGTGGGCGATCGGGTTTGACTTTTGAGTACGAAATTGCCGCAGGCAGCCTAACCTCGGAGGTGATGACCCTCGTTGGCGTAGCCTCTCCCTTAGAGAATCGTCTTCCCCAGCCTCGCACTGCCACCCTCAGACCCCGAAAAGTAATTGGGGTGGGCAATGTGGGACGGATTCCCGGTCATGCTACCTACACTCTTTATCAACCCAACACCGGCAAAATCCAATTTCAAACTGTGCGCTATGGTGCCGCCAGAGGTTTCCAATCATGAATACATCAACTCCAAATCCAGTCAATTTTGCTCAATCTCAAACAATCCACTCTATCCTCACAGGGCAGGTAATCGATGGGGCAAGTCTAGAAACTTTCTGGTATGAACTGACCCACGGAGCCTACGGTCAAGTCCAAAAAGCGAAGGGAGTTTTTACCCTAGTAGATGGGCGGGTGCTGCAATTAGATTTTGTCGCTGGACTCCCCAAAGATTCCCTAGAAACAATTCCCGAAACAATCACCACAGAATTACCCCTTCCTCCCTGTACCAAGGGCAGACCAGATCACTTTAGCGGGTTGGAAATTATTGGATTTAATCTCGATCGAGCCGGGATCGCTCAAACCCTAGAAGATTCCTGTTTGGATGATCAAGCACTCGCCTATTACCAAGCCCAAATCCAAGAACAAATTCAAGCCCAAATTCAACAATAAGTTTTAGAACAGACTTAAATCCTAAACCCTAAACTTACCCAGAGAAGAATCCATGAAAACCGCCGTTATATCTTGCATTCACGCCAACTATGAAGCCCTCAATGCTGTCCTCTCAGATATTGATGCTCAACACGCTGATCAAATCTACTGCCTAGGGGATTTAGTGGGCTATGGGCCCCATCCGAATGCCGTGGTCGAGATGATCCAAGCGCTGGATATTCCCACCTGTCAGGGTTGCTGGGATGAAGATGTGGTAGAAGGGTTAAACGCCTGTGAGTGCAGCTATCCCTCGGTTTTGGCAGAGCATCGAGGCAGACAAGCCCATGAATGGACAAACAAGGCTATCCATCCAGAAACAAGGGAATTTTTAGCTCAATTGCCCCTGAGCCTCCGCCATGAAAACCTGTGTTTTGTCCACGGCAGTCCCCACAATCAGCATGAATACCTGCTGCCAGAGATGGATGATTTTGTAGCTCTGGAACGAGTTCTTGCCACCGGGGCAGATATTTTGTTTTGTGGGCATACCCATGTTCCCTACGTGCGATCGCTCGATGGTGGTCAACTCCAAATTAAAGTCACCCTTCCCCCAACAGTAACAGCCCATAAAACTTTTTCTGCCCCCTTGAAACGCATAGTCAATGCTGGCTCCGTGGGCGAACCAAGGCACGGCAGACCCAATGCTACCTACGTAATCTATGACAGTGAGAGCGATCGAGTCACCCTCAGAGAAGTGGAGTATGACTACCAGAAAACCTGTGCTGCCATCCTTGAAAAAGGCTTACCCGCAATCTTTGCATGGCGGTTGGCTCAGGGGTTAGAATTTGCCGAACGAGCCGAAGACCCCAGCCACATCTGTGAACGCTAATTTTTTACAAGACCAGAAATCACTTGGCTACACGCTCCATAACCCCACCACCAAAGGAGGCTGCAACATTGTACCCAATCTTGAATCCAACAAGTCGAGCATTTGGGTGCTTTTCGCTTAAATAATCAGCAGCATGTAAGCCATTTTCATCAACCTTATAGTCACCTGTTTCAATATCAATAATGACCATTTTGCCAATATTTTCTTCCACCTCGACTTTTTGGCGGATGCTGCTTATATATATATCCTTTGCTCGCTGACCAACCTCTTCACGACTTAACAAAATTGCCTGCATATATTAAACCCTCATTATTTTGCTTATAAAAGGTAGGCGATCATAATGCACCAAATATATTGTTACTTGGTTATCTAGTATTAAACCAATACACATGCATATAAATAAAATTAGTGATTTGTAAGAGCATTAATCCTCCCGAGGATCGAAGGTACTTAGCGATCGCAGTTTTTCGTAGATATCCTTTTCTTCGGGGGTGATTTCCTTGGGGGCAATGATCTGAATTTCTACTAGTTGATCGCCCTTCTCCCCATTTTCATCAGGATAACCCTTACCCGCCAACCGTAGCCGTTGCCCCGATCGCAATCCCGGCGGCAGATTCATCTTCACCCGTCCATCCAAGGTCGGCACTTCTACGGCTCCCCCCAACACCGCCTCTAGGGGACTCACCGCTAACTGATAGCTGACATCGTAGCCTTCCATCACAAAAATCGGATGGGGCGCAACGGTAATTTTCAAAAAAAGACTGCCGCCATTAATCCCCAATCCCTTCAGGCGTACCCGTTGATTGCTCATCATCCCCGCAGGCAGGTCTACCTCTAGCGATCGACCATCCTCAAGGCGAATCCGCTCCCGTCCCCCGGAATAAGCTTTTTCTAGGGGCAAAGTGAGTCTAGCTTCTACATCCTTCGGCACTGGGCGGGGAATGGTTCTGGCAGTCTTGGTAGAAGTGGGGCGAAAGGCATCATTGGTGTCTACCCGGCGGCTATCTCTGCCCATGAGGTCATCGACAAATTCCCGAAAATCACCGTACTGGTCATAGTTGCGTTCATCAGGACGGGGTACACCTTTGGATTTACGTTTACTCCCCTTTTGTTGATGGTAGCGACTGAATTGATCGTACTCCGATCGCTTGTTGGGATCAGACAGAACTTCGTAGGCTTCCCCGATCGCCTTAAATTTCTCCTCCGCTACCTTATCGTTGGGGTTCAGGTCTGGATGATATTGCCGGGCTAAACGGCGAAAGGATTTTTTGATCTCCTCACTAGTTGCCTCAGCCGGAACTTTTAATATCTGGTAGTAATCTCGAAAATCTTGCATATGCTTGTATTAATCACGCCACAAAGCCTTAAGTCCAGTCATCATCGTCTTCATCCCAATCGTTGGATCTGGGCATCCTCCGGGGTCGAGTCGCATCCCGAGGCGGGGCTTGATCCGTCGGTTCCCGACGATTTCGGTTGGGAGGAGTATACAGGTCGCCGCCACCTAAGCCAGCTAAACCTCGATCGTAGGGATCATTGCGGGGAGCTTTGGGTCGAGCGGGGGGGTAATCCTCTCGGTAGCTATTGCTTCTAGCATCTCTAGAATCTCTGGGATCACTAACCCCCCGATCGTATCTATCTCCCGGATTTCTGGAGCTGTAGGGATCGCTAGCTCTAGGTGGATAGCTGGGGGGATTGTAACGATCTTTTTGGTCGTATTGATCGTACCTTGGGGAACTAGAACGACTATCTCGATTGTAGCGATCGTAGCGATCATCACCATAGCGATCGTAGGAATCGTAGCGATCGTCCCGGTCATTCTTGGCAAAGGGATTCCGCAGTCCACCGCCGCCTTCTCCATCCCCAGTAAAGGTGCGCTTGATGGCTCCGAAGAAATCATCCCCTTCCTCATCCTCGTACTGCATTTGCACTTCCCGGTTCAGTTCGTACAAGACATCTTGCAGATCCGCCTGCGCCCGGTCTAAGGCTCGATCGTCATCCCGCTCCACGGCATCCCGGACTTCTTGGGCAAGGGTTTCAATGCGGCGGCGGTAGGGGCTAGTAAATTGATTGCCAAAATCGAGGGTGGCTTCCCGGAGTTGGCGTTCGGCTTGACTCGCTAGGGTCTGGGCTTTGTTGCGTTTATCCACTCGATCGCGTCGCTCCCGATCCTGTTGGGCAAAGCGCTCTGCATCCCGGATCATCTGGGTCACTTCCCCTTGGCTGAGGGTGGAGGCATCTTGGACGGTAATCCCTTGCTCCCTGCCTGTGCTGCGATCCATGGCGGTTACTTGCAAAATTCCGTTGGCATCGATATCAAAGGCGACTTGAATCTGGGGGACAGCCCTCGGAGCGGGGGGAATTCCGGTGAGCTTAAATTTCCCTAGGGATTTATTATCCACTGCCATTTCCCGTTCCCCTTGGAGGACGTGGACTTCCACCATGGTTTGATTATTTTGCGCTGTGGAGAAGACATCTGATCGCCGCACGGGAATTGTCGTGTTCCGGGGAATGAGTTTTTTCATCACGCCGCCAATGGTTTCTAAACCCAGAGATAGGGGCGTAACATCGAGCAAGAGAATATCTTTTACTTCTCCCCCCAAGATGCCTGCTTGGATGGCGGCGCCCCACCGCCACCACTTCATCGGGGTTGACGTTT
>JAAUUE010000173.1 GCA_012031635.1 Coleofasciculaceae cyanobacterium SM2_1_6
CTTGGCTAGTTTCCTTCGGGGTCGCCGTCAGCACCACTGGCTCCACATGGTCGGGCAGCATTTGCAGCAAAGTCGCCAACAATGCCTCATCACCGCCATTTCCCTTCCCATAGTACCCACACAAAACCGCCCGCAACTTTTTAACCATTTTGATCTAAGAAAGATATCTGAAAAAATAAGTTATCTTATAATACTACCTAGATTATTTATTAGAATTAAGAATATCTTCAAGTATATCTAAGAGTTTTTTTGAACTTTCATAATAATTTTTGATAGTAATATAGCTGATACCAACAGATTTTCCATGAGCAATACTATTTCTCGAATCAACAATAGCATTGACAGCATCTTTAATTTCTCCCTCTGTTCTAGTTCTCAGTTGCTCACCCCATTTTTTGTCAAAGGAATCCATTAATTGAAAAACTTTTTCCATTCTAGGATTTTGAAATTTCTCAAGTCTTTTCTCTACAAAATTTACAATTTGAGGCGTAGCCTTTTTCTGAGCATATTCAATATGAATTGTGCTAATAGAGTTTTCTAAGAAGCCAGAAACTAAGATACACAGGTATCTAGCCCAGTGAGCCTGTAGATCCGTGTCATCTGGAGATATTCTTTGAATTTGACTAATCTTGGCAAACAAGTTATCAAGAGATTGTTGTTCTCTAACAATTTTTAAGCTTCTCATGGAATTTCTGCAAAAGCCTTAATTGCTAGATCAATTCTACTTTTTACTGCATAATCATCTGTAGTTCTAGGTGTATTTACAAAGGTTAGAAATTCTTCATTATGGACAAGACGATCATAAATTTCTTTTAGAGTTTCTTCTTGTATATCTACATCAGAACTATTAATAATCTTTGTTGCCAAGCCTACCATGACTGAATCAAAAACTGCCGCATTTAGTTTTTTTCTAATCCTGAATGCTTTGTTGCCAATAGAACGATAAATTAGCTCGATCGTTTTGACAAATAAATCTTTATTAATAACTAATTTGGTATTTTCTTTTTTATTTGCTTCCATATAGTTATTCAAGAAGTTTCTCATGGGTTTCTTATAATCTTGATGAAGATCAAATAATGCCATAAATCTAAGTATTAACTCCTCATCTTTAAGACGCTTATCAGGAATAGAAGAGTTATTATAAATAGCTCGCCAACTTTCATTCCTATTTAACTCTGCAAGAACATCCTTAAAGTAACCATGATAAATACCCGATCGAACTTCTTGGGGAGTAAGAGATACTCCTCCTGTATTTAATCGTTCAAAAGTTAGGTAAATACCACTATGATTATCATTAAACTCATCTTGTTTAACTATAGTTGCGTGTAAAAGAGACTCATCCAATTGTCTGCGGTCTCCATAAGATAGACCATTATAGGTAATATTCATAAATCTTTGTTGAACATCGGTCAACTTAAATTCTTTTCCATCCTCAAAAATGCCTGTATAGTAATACTGTAGAGTTCTTAGGCGCTGACTTCCATCAATAACTAACAGATTTTGGCTATCGTTTTCTTCGGCTAAAAATATACCGGGAACTGGTAAACCTAAGAGAAGAGATTCAATAAAATGGGAAGCCTGTTTGATATTCCACACATAATTACGCTGAAAGTTAGGAATATATATTTTCCCCTGCTGCATTCTCTTGACAAGATCGTCTACGGTATAGTCAGCTCCATAATAAGCTACGGGATATATAGATTCGATCGGATCGTCTTCCTCTACTTCAATTTCGCTGATCGAATCGTTTTCAGGTTCCAGAGGTAAAGCTAGGGATGCTTCTAACATAGTTTTTGTTATGAGAGTCGTAAAAGCTAGTAGACAGAAAAAATTAGTAAGTCAATACTATTAACGATAATCCATAGGACATTTTGTGGCAAACTAAAGAAAAGATTAAAAAATATTGCTAAATCTTAAAATTCTAAATTTTCTAAATTTCTAGTTATGGTCAAGCAACGGGTATTTTCGGGGATTCAGCCCACGGGGAATTTACATTTAGGCAATTATCTAGGGGCGCTCCGCAACTGGGTAGAGACGCAGGATCAATTTGAGAATTATTTCTGTGTGGTGGATTTACACGCCATTACTGCTCCCCATAACCCGGAAACCCTAGGGACAGATAGCTCCACGATCGCTGCCCTCTACCTTGCCAGTGGGCTTGACCTTGAGCATTGCACCATTTTTATCCAATCCCATGTGTCTGCCCATAGTGAACTAGCTTGGCTACTAAATTGCATCACTCCCATCAATTGGCTAGAGGATATGATCCAGTTCAAGGAAAAGGCTATTAAACAGGGGCAGAATGTGAACACAGGTTTGCTAGATTATCCAGTGTTGATGGCGGCGGATATTCTTTTGTACCAAGCCGACAAGGTGCCGGTAGGGGAAGACCAAAAACAACATTTAGAGCTGACCCGGGATATTGCGGTGAGATTTAATCACCAATTTGGCAAGGGAAAAACCATTCTCAAACTGCCAGACCCCATGATTCGCCAAGAAGGAGCTAGGGTGATGAGCTTGACGGATGGCACGAAGAAGATGTCTAAGTCTGATCCCTCTGACCTGAGCCGGATTAGTCTTTTGGATCCTCCCGAAGCTATCAAGAACAAAATTAAACGATGTAAAACCGATGCGGTGCGGGGGATGACCTTCGACGATCCAGAGCGCCCCGAATGTCATAACCTTTTGAGTCTCTACGGTTTATTAGCAGGAAAATCCAAGGCAGACGTGGCGGCAGAATGTCTCGATTTGGGCTGGGGACAATTTAAGCCCTTGCTCACCGAGGCAACGATCGCCCACCTCCAACCCATCCAAGCCAAGTACCAAGAAATCATGGCAGAACAAGGTTATCTGGAATCTGTCCTCAAACAAGGTAGAGAAAAGGCAGAGGCGATTGCTGGGGAGACGCTGGAGGCGGTGAAGGATG
This sequence comes from Coleofasciculaceae cyanobacterium SM2_1_6, assembly GCA_012031635.1. Classification (GTDB taxonomy): domain Bacteria; phylum Cyanobacteriota; class Cyanobacteriia; order Cyanobacteriales; family JAAUUE01; genus JAAUUE01. The sequence continues at coordinate 2,927 of JAAUUE010000173.1, forward strand.
CGCTAGGGTTTAGTAGGAGATAAATGTCTATTTTTCAACAAGCTATTCATAATCAAGAATTTATTGTCACCGCCGAAGTTGCTCCTCCTAAGGGTGGGGATCCGGGGCATATGTTGGCGATGGCGGGGTTACTGAAGGGGCGGGTGCATGGGGTGAATATTACCGATGGCAGTCGGGCGGTGTTGCGGATGAATCCTCTGGCGGCGGCGGTATTGTTGTTGCGGGCGGGGGTGGAACCGATCTGTCAGGTGGCGTGTCGCGATCGCAATCGGATCGGGCTTCAGGCGGATCTCATGGGTGCCCATGCCTTGGGGATTCATAATATCTTGGCTCTAACGGGGGATCCGGTGAAAGCGGGGGATCATCCAGAGGCAAAACCTGTATTTGATCTGGAGGCAGTGCGGTTATTGCAGGTCATTGAGAAACTAAACCGGGGGGTGGATACTCATGAGAAACCTTTGCCTGATGGCAAGTTAAATCTATTTGCGGGGGCGGCGGTGGATCCCCAGTCGGGCAGTTGGTCTGGTTTGCAAAGAAGGTTCGATCGCAAACTGGCGGCGGGGGCGCAATTTTTCCAGAGTCAGTTAATTACGGATTTCGATCGCCTTGCCAAGTTCATGGATCAGATTGCGGTGGGCTGTCATAAGCCAGTATTGGCAGGAATTTTTCTCTTGAAATCTGCCAAAAATGCGGAGTTTATTAATCGCAATGTGCCGGGAGTGCATATTCCCCCAGAAATTATCGATCGCCTCGCCCAAGCGCCGGATCCTCTCCAAGAGGGGATCACGATCGCCGCAGAGCAGGTAAAATTAGCCAAAGAACTATGTCAAGGAGTGCATATGATGGCGGTGCGGAGGGAAGATTTAATACCGCAGATTCTCGATCGAGCAGGAATCAAGGCAATTTACTAGATTTTTATCAATAGAAGTTTTATTTACAATAAACCTATGCCAGAAGTTGCAAGATTTTACGGAATAATCATTAAAATTTTCTTTGGAGATCATCCACCTCCCCATTTTCATGCAGTTTATGGTGAGTACAATGCTTTGATTAGTATCGAATCTCTAGAAATTATTGAGGGAGATTTACCAAACAGAGCGGAAAAGTTAGTAATAGAATGGGCAACACTATACCAAAAAGAATTGTTAGCTATGTGGAACAGCCAAGAGTTTAGTAAACTGCCACCGTTGAAATAAATATGATTTGAAATAACTATGATTTTTTATGAAACCTGAGCGTATTATTTCTGCTAAAGCCATTGACAGTAAAACTTTGATAGTTAAATTTGCTAATTTTGAAACTAAAAAATATGACATTTCTCGGTTACTAAATAACCCGATGTTTGCCAGCTTACGAAATCCATCTTTCTTCAAAAATTTCAGAATCGAACCCGGTGGATATGGGCTGGTTTGGAATGATGAGATTGATCTTAGTGAATATGAGCTTTGGCAGCATGGAGTTGATTTTATAGATGATCAGGAAAAAAGTTAGGGTCGAGAATTTGGTCGATCGAGTAGGGATTTTCTGGAGGGAAAGTAGTTTCTGGCAAGTAAGTTTCCTGAGTTGCGAGATAAATTCCGTCTTCGTAGGCTTCCGTTACCGCTTCTGGTAAATAAGACTTCAGGCTGGGATTTTCTTTTAGGTGTCCTTGAATCCGGCGGCGCTGTTCTCGCAGGGTTGCTTTCCAGCTATTGCTACGCCGATGCTCTTGATATTGCCACTTCAGGAGATGACCAATTAAAACTCCTAGTCTATTTCTTAGCTCCTGTCTTTGTTGCTTGCCCAAAGAAACTATTTCCTCCACTAGGTTCACAATATCAAGCTCCTGTAGTTTGCCTGCCTCCAAGAGCTGCGCCTGCTCGATCGTCCACGCATAGAAATCAGTTTCATACAGTTCTGATGTTTTCATACCCACCTGCTACCAGCTAAATCTACTAGGAAAATATTGGCATCCGACAAAAAATACCCAGAGTCATCTAAGTTAGAACATTTAGAGACTGGGCATTTCTTTTCATATTTTAGGATGTCTTGACAGCTAGAGAGCTAATTCCTTGATCATCCTTATGATAGCTCGACGGTAACTTGAGGATTACCAGAGTAGTTTCGCCCCGAATCCCCAGCTTTGCTGCCGCCTATGGCAGGAATGCAAGAGAAAGAGGTCGCTTCTACCTCTAGTTAGTTTCTATAGGCTGCCTTGGGGAGCGATGCCCCATTCATGCTTCAGAAATTCCCGGTACATGGTTTCTCTGACTAGCATTTGTTCGTACAGCTTTACCAGAAACTCTTGGGCTTGCTCGCGGCTCATGTGTTGTACTTGGGTTTCAAAAGAGCGGAGGCTAAATTTTTGCTCCAAGGACAGTTCAGAAGATTGAGACATAGGTAGCTCCTTGTTCAAAAAAGAACGAAACTAGGGTTAGATGCTCTCTTGGGGAAGAGGGCGTGAATGAAGGTAAACAAAAGTAAACAAAATGTAAACAATTTTCTTACCTTCTATTACAAAGTGTAACAAACATTTGACAGAGTGACCACTGTTTTTTATAGAAATTGGTTTCGTGTCAACTTGGATTATTTGTAACTGTCTGATACAGAATAAACTGCTCAAAATGAACAAATAGCCTAGTAGATCTACTGCATTGCTGCTCAAGTCTCTACTAGGCTTGCTTTTGAGGGGTTTGATTAGGAAGGTTTATCTAGAGGTTGGGATTTTCTTTTCAATTGTTTGGTAGTTGGCTTTACCCTTCTGGCGTTTGCCCAAAAATGATCATCTAGCTCTGGGATATCTGAGGTATCAATCTCTTCATCGGGGATATTTTGCAGTTCTTCAAGACGATCGGGTGAGATGGTCATAGAAGCTAATGCTGGATTAATGAGTTACTTTTTCCTGTTCTGCCAATATCCAACTTCTCGGCTAAGATACATTTCATTTGAGCTAGGGTCTCATCTCCTGAAATGGTCTGAACAGAGCCATCTCGCACGGTATCACGTCTGGTTTTGGCTTCATCTGTCCAAGCTGCCTAAATGGTTAGGTCGGTGTCAAATTCTAAGCTCTCAATTAGTTTTTCTGCTAAGAGTGCTCTGGAAATACTAGGCAATGATAGGAGTTCTTCGGTTAATAGTTCTATTGATTTCATAAGAATATCCTCAGGCTTTGTTGCGTAGTCTAGCAAAATTTTGAGGTTGTGAGCTAAACGTTTGTCATTACGGCGTTAAGCAGGTTGCTCTGTTCGCTTTCTGCTAAGTCAATTTATTTTCTAGCTCGTCACAAAGGGTTATGAGTTGGACGTGATATTAGATATTAGTGACTGCATGAGCTGAGATGTACCCTTGAATTAAGCGCAAATCCACAAGATTTAGGGGTTGAAAGGATGCGGTGAAGAATGGTTCACGCCTTGAGAGTACATCAATAATGACATCACTATCAAAAAGTACTTTCTTCACTGATATTTCTCTTCTAAGTAGTCAACATACTGATCTGTGATATCTGTCTCAGGACTTTTAATAACTCCGACTAATTTAGTTATCCAAGAATCTGGGACATCTGTTGATGATGTTTGATTTTTTGCCAGACTTCGAGTTTCTTGTTGAATAGAAGTTAGCAAAGATTGTACAAGCTGCCAACGCTCTGGCAATGGAAGTTTGAAGGCTTAAGATTGCAGGCTATTGGTATTCATGAGAGTGTTACCTGATAGAGACTTTTTTATATTTTAGCAGTTTCTTAAAAATAGAGGACTAGAATATCTAAACTCTTGCTATCAGGGCGTTGAGGAGGATTGTTTGTTTGCTACTAGCCACATCAAAATATTTTTCTAAAAGTTCCTTAAAAACAACCGTCACTTAATCAACTCCCGCACCTGCCCACCGCCAGCATTTAATTGATCGATCGCCCTAGTTAATCTCTCCGCATTCTTCGGGCTACGCAACAAATAGGCAGTTTCCACCAAAGATCCGTAATCTTTCTCCTTGCAGTGAGCAATGTCGAATTGTTGGCTAGGGCTAACAAACTCTTACCTCCTTTATCTCCCCTTACCTCCCTGTACCTTCTTTACCTCCTTCCCCTCACCCCCTTCTCTCTGGGAAAGGAAAAATGATGTCTACTAAGAGTCGATCGATTATCGCAATCCTCTCGGCGCTGACAGTGGGGTCAAATAATCTTCTGGCAGACAGGAGGATATCCACCGCTTGGGAATTTCGTCCTAGGTCTTTCATGGCCAACGCCATGTTATAAAAAGCCTCTGGTTGGTTGGAATTGATACGGAGCGATCGATCGTATTCATCAATGGCTCCTTGGAGATTGCCACTACGCTGGAGAGCCACGGCGAGATTGTAGCGGGCGATCGCATCATTGGGAGTCCGGGCTAATACGCCTTCGAGGGTGCTAATGGCAGCACGGTAATCCCCAACTCTGGTTTGGGCAACCCCTAGCTCTTGTCTGTATTCGGGAACATTGGGGGCGAGGTCAATGGCTTTTTGGAAGTTTTCGATCGCCCCAGTAAAGTTATTTTGCAGCATTAACAACCGACCTAACTGGTAGTAGGGGATGGGCGATCGGGGGTCGAGGCGGATGGCTTGGCTGAGGGCGGCGGTGGCGGGGGCAACCTGATTATCGGCTTGGAGAGCCAGCCCTAGTTGGATTTGGGCAAGGGGTGAATTAGGGTTGAGGCGCACAGCTTCGCTAAAGAGGGCGATCGCTTCCGGCAAATTATTCTGCCGCACCAGAATCACCCCGGCATTGTAATGACCCCGCCAATCTTCGGGACGGACACTAATTACTCGGCGGTACTCAGCCAAGGCTCCTTGAGTGTCTCCCTTGGCTTCTAGGGCCACTCCCAGATTGAAAAATGCTTCGGCAAAATTAGGATCAAGAGTCCCGGCTGTGCGAAATTCGTTGATGGCGTTATCTGCCTGCCCCCGTTGCAAGGAAATATTGCCCAACAGGTAATGCCCCATGGCAATGTTGGCATCAAAGCCCAAGGCTCGCCGTAAAAACCGTTCTGCCTCTACTAAGTTCCCCAGATTATACAGCCGGACTCCCTGCTGAAAGGCGATCGCTGCTTCTCGATTTTCTGTATACAACCCATCAATTCTTTGCTTATTCCGGGCTCCTGAAGACTGGGAAGATTCTGCTAAGACCTTGGGTAAACCGACGGACAAGCCCAAAGGTAGCCCCAAGGCTAACTCCAAAGCCAAGCCCGGAGCCACCGTCGCCCCGCCCCAGAGCAGTACCACTCCCACCGCCACCTTAGTAATAAAGGACATTTTCGCCCTGTGTATCGCTTTCTTTTTACCGATCATAAAAAATCCTCCTCAAGTCCTCTAGCTCTCCTTTATTTTATCGATCGATCACCCAGTCTAGCTAAATAACTCGATCGATTTATCCAACTAAGAGCTAAAACTCCCACAAAACAAGATTTTACCCTTCATGCTCTATTTAGTAGTATCTGCAAAAAGAAAGTCAGCGATCAAGGGAACTAATTACGCCTTTTCCACACCGATTCAGCACATGAGTATAAATCATCTAGTTTTCACATCTTCATAGCATAATAATTCTTGCCCTGATGTGCTGTTATGCCTTATAGTAAAGTTAGAGAAAATTTTTAGGCTTAATACCTGTTTAGTCATACTTTCTATTGTTGATTATCTTACTCTAAATTGTAAGTTTGTGACTTTTCACCACAGCGAATGCGTAGGCAATCCTAGTTACTTTGACTCAAGCTTTTGGTATATTTCTAGCCTTAAAGCCTCTAGTATTAAATCATGAAGCTAGGCTATGTTGAGTTATCTATATTACTTCAAGAGGTAGCTCATATAAAAAGTTCATTTGAGGAGATATTGCATATGTTACCAAATGCCGCATGGGTTAATGTAACTGAAAAGTGTAACTTGAGATGCAAGTGGTGTTATGGGCAGCACTCTTTTAGCAGAGAACACAATATGCCTTTTGAGCAGGTTGAATCAATTCTCAGGCATTTAAAATCTTTAAATATTAAGACCTGTATTCTTATTGGTGGGGAGCCGACCATACACCCTGATATAAGAGGATGTCTGAAAAGGGTAGTGCCAAAAAGAAAAAGAAGGATTAAGCTCGAAAATAAACTAATCCTTCAACAAAATTATGTCACTATCATACCCAACAGACATGACAGATGCACAATGGGAATTAATTCAGCCTCTATTACCCCAAGCAAAACCCGGTGGTCGTCCCCGCTCTACTGACCTGCGTAGTGTTGTCAATG
>JAAUUE010000174.1 GCA_012031635.1 Coleofasciculaceae cyanobacterium SM2_1_6
TTGGTTATGAAAGCCTTTACTTCGGAGAAAATGGTGTTGGAGTTAGCTTCACTGTTTCAGTCCCCTTGCGGGGAATTGGTTATGAAAGTTGGACAACGCCAGCCATGCTAACGCAACTGGTGGTGCTGTTTCAGTCCCCTTGCGGGGAATTGGTTATGAAAGAGGTTGTCTAGGGAGGCATACCTAGAGAGAGTTTCAGGAGACAAATCGGCGCACCTCAAAAACTGGGTAAATTTAAGGGCGTAAACTTGACTAAAACCTTAACTTTTAAGCACCTGAAATGCTTACTGAATAAAGCATCGGCGCACCTCAAAGGAAAATATTTGGTTTTCAAGGAGCGGGGGAGGTGTGGAGGTTTCTTATCTCTTGCTGCCTACAATACACCATATTTCCCAAATAAAACATTAATTTATGTAAAAATTTGGTGATGGTTTAGGAAGAGTTCTAGTTATTTTGGGGAGAGAAGGTGGGCATGACCCACCCTAGGCATGGAAAGGAAGTTTGCTTAGAAACTTTACAAATTAATTTTTAGAGCTTGACTTCGATGTCTACTCCGGCGGGGAGGTCTAGCTTCATCAGAGCGTCGATCGTCTTCGCAGAGGGTTGATAAATATCGATGATGCGGCGATGGGTGCGGGTTTCAAAGTGTTCCCGGGAATCTTTGTCTACGTGGGGAGAGCGGAGCAGACAATAAATGCGTCGTCTAGTGGGCATGGGGATCGGTCCGACCGCAGTGGCATTAGTCCGGTTCGCAGTCTCGACAATTTTCTCACAGGAGGTATCTAAAAGTCGGCGATCGAAAGCCTTGAGGCGGATGCGAATTTTTTGCTGAGTTAAAGTAGCCATAGTTTTTCTGCTATATCTTTAGTTTTCTAGGTTCAGTTTTTGCGGTTGATTATCACTATCAATGGAAATTTGCCAAAATCTATCAAAGTTTGAGGCAACAAATAACCATAACAAACATCTGTGACAAACAAGCCTTAACCATGATAAAGCATTTATCCCCGAAAATCTCCATAAAATTAGTTCTAGAATAGAAATTAATCCAAAGTATTCAACACCATAGCTAGGAATCACCAATGTCATTGCAAGCGGCTCAAGAGGGAACTAAGGTATCGCCAAAAGTGCAGGAATTACGAGAATTAAAAGATGCGTTGACATCAGAGCCGCATTCTCTTCCTTGGCGGCAGCGAGTCGGCAACCAACGGGATTGGGTCTGGCGGGGCTGGCGGATTCGGTATACCTACTGGCGATCGCCCCTCCCCAAGGCGACTCCGGTGTTACTGCTCCACGGCTTTGGGGCTTCGATCGGTCACTGGCGGCACAACTTCGCAGCCCTAGGGGAAAGTCATACCGTTTATGCCCTCGATCTCTTGGGATTTGGGGGTTCGGCAAAGGCGGCGATTAGCTATGACACCAATCTCTGGGTAGAACTAGTGTGGGATTTTTGGTTAACATTTATTCGTCAGCCTACGGTTTTGATGGGAAATTCCATTGGTTCCCTAGTCTGTGTCGGGGTGGCAGGGGCGCATCCAGAGATGGTTAAGGGGTTGGTGATGATTAATCTGCCAGATTTTTCGGTGCGGGAAGAAATGTTGCCCCCGTGGTTGCAGCCTGTGGTGCGATCGATCGAGAACCTATTCACTTCACCCCTGCTGATCAAGCCCCTGTTCTATCTGCTGCGTCGTCCCGCCGTGGTCAAAAAATGGGCGGGAATGGCTTACTACAACCCAGCAGCCATTACTGAAGAACTGGTGGAAATTCTCTCCAGCCCAGCCCTCGACCACGGCTCAGCCACAACTTTCGCTGCTCTGTTTCGGGGCATGAGTAGCCCTAGTTTTGCCCCGCCCCTTGGGAGCATCCTGCCCCATCTCACCATGCCTTTGTTGCTAATTTGGGGTAGACACGATCGCATGATCCCCCCCATTTGGCAAACCGTTTTGTCTGCCATGAACCCCGCCGTGGAAATCGTCGCCCTCGATGCTGGACATTGCCCCCACGATGAATGCCCAGAAGTGGTAAATTTGATTCTCTGTCAATGGCTATCCCGGCTACAGGGTAATCTGCCCTCACCCCCAACCCCTCTCCCAGAGGGCGAGGGGAGCCGGAAGTAGGAAAAGCAAGCTGTTAGATTGAAATAAACTTAGGGGGAAACTATGGGAATTAAGGTTTTACATCTCTCTGATGTGCATATGGGCAGTGGCTTTTCCCACGGGAAAGTGAATCCCGCCACGGGGCTAAATACTCGCCTCGAAGACTTTCGCAATACCTTGGGCTTGTGTATCGATCGAGCCTTGGCAGAACCCGTGGATTTAGTCCTCTTTGGTGGTGATGCCTTCCCTGATGCCACCCCGCCCCCCTACGTGCAGGAAGCCTTTGCCAGTCAGTTTAGCCGCCTCGTGGAAGCGGGGATTCCGACGGTGCTATTGGTGGGCAACCACGATCAATATTCCCAAGGTTTAGGGGGAGCTAGTTTATCAATTTATCGGACTTTGGGTGTGCCGGGATTCATTGTTGGCGATCGCCTCATGACCCACAAAATTACTACCGCCCACGGAGTCGTCCAAGTCATGACCCTGCCCTGGTTAACTCGCTCGACCCTGATGACGAGGGAAGAAACTGAAGGCTTATCCCTGACGGAAATTAATCAACTACTCTTAGAAAAACTATCCCCAGTCATGGAGCTAACAATTCGTCAGCTTGATCCTGACCTGCCAACCATTCTCTTGGCACACCTCATGGCCGATCGAGCTAGTTTGGGAGCCGAAAGATTCCTCGCCGTGGGCAAAGGGTTCACCATTCCCGCCGGATTTCTGACTCGTGACTGTTTTGATTATGTAGCTCTGGGGCATGTCCACAAACACCAGAACCTCAACCCCAGCAATGATCCCCCCGTGATTTATCCCGGCAGTATTGAGCGGGTGGACTTTAGCGAAGAAAAGGAAGCCAAGGGCTATGTGCTGATTGATTTAGAGCGGGGCAAGGCAGAGTGGGAATTTTGTCCCCTGCCAGCGCGGGTATTCAAGACGATCGAGGTAAATTTAGCCAAGTCCGAAGACCCCCAAGGAGATCTGCTCAAGGCGATCGCCAAGGTGAATTTTCAGGAGGCAGTGGTGCGGTTAATTTACAAAATCCATCCCGACCAACTAGAAAGCATTTCTACCAATACCCTAAATGAACATCTTGCCCCCGCCCACAGTTGCAGCATTCAGGCCGAATTAATTAGCCAACTTTCCCTGCCTAGAGTTCCCGAATTGGGGGTAGATACTAGTATTGATCCCCTTGTTGCCCTAGAAACCTACCTCAGCCATCAAAGCCGCTTGCAGGCGATCGTCCCCCAAATCCTCGAAGCCGCCCAAAAACTCCTTGCCCACAGCCACCGGGAAGATTGATCTGCCTTCCAACTAGTACAATAAGCTCATGTCCATCTTAGAATCCCTACATCCTAGACTATCTCATCAGTTTCTTGCCCCGCCTCATTCTGGAATAATTCCTCTGCTTATTGCTAATAGGACTTACGCACTGCTAACCAATTATTTAGGTTTGCGGAGGTTGTTGCGGGCGCTGTGCACCCGCAACAACCCTCAAACTCGTAAGTCTTGGCTAATTTTGAGCAGAGGGCTGAAAATCTCCCTGTCAGTAGTTGTGTTTATCAAAATCCTGAAGAGCCTTGGGGGGAAAACCCATGAGTAGTGATCAAAATTTAAACATCCCACAACCATTGACTGAATTAGCTGGTAAAACCTTAGCGGGTGAAACCTTAGCTGGTGTAACCGAACTGACTGGATTGACTTTGGGGGAAGTAGTCGATCGCCATTACCGGGGATTGGGGAATGGAGCCAAGCTAGAAACTGGCAGGGCTTACTGGCAGATTATCAAAGAAAATATTTTCACCTTCATCAATATCGTCTTTTTCGGGATTAGCGTGGCTATGTGGGGGCTGGGTCTCCGCAGTGATGGAATTTTGGTAGTGGTGGTGGTGTTTGGCGGGGTAGTAATTAATATTTTTCAGGAAATCTGGGCAAAGCAACAATTGGATAAAATTGCCCTCTTGAGCAGCCCCAAGGCGATCGTCCTCCGGGAAGGGCGGGAGCAGGAAATTGAGCCAAGGGAAATAGTTTTAGATGATCTTCTCGTCGCCTGTGCTGGGGAGCAGATTCTGGTAGATGGAGAAATTATCGGCGGGGGCAGCATTGAAATTGATGAATCTTTGCTGACGGGGGAATCAGATTTAGTGGCGAAAACTAGAGGCGATCGCCTCTACGCCGGAACTTTCTGTGTCAGTGGCAAGGCTTTCTATGTAGCCCAAAAAGTTGGCAAAGATACCACTGCTTACCAGTTGACCACCAGTGCGAGGGCTTTTCGTCAGGTATATACACCTTTGCAAGTAGAAATTAATTTGATGATTCGCATCGTCATGTTGATGGCCTGTTTCCTGTGGCTGCTCTACGGCGTGAGTATCTTTAGCCGGGGGCAATCCCTCACGGATTTTGTCCATCAAGCTGCCGTCGTCGCCGGAGTAGTTCCCGTAGGTATGCACCTTGCCATTACTCTCGCCTACGCCCTCGGAGCCGTGCGGATGATTGGGCAGGATGTGTTGATTCAGCAAGCCAATGCCGTAGAATCCCTGAGTAATGTGGATGTGTTGTGTTTAGATAAAACGGGAACTTTAACTAGTAATCACCTGAAACTTCATAGTTTGTATCCCCTAGCGATCGAGGAGCCAAAGCTCATTGCCATTCTCGCTGCCTACATTAATCGAGTCACTACTACCAATAAAACCAGTGAAGCGATCGGGGCGGGGCTAGCTGAGTTTGGGGGCGACCTGAGTTTGAGGGGAGAAAATATTGTCAGTGAGGGGAACCAGTTAGGAAAAGTTCTCCACGAAATCCCCTTTACTTCCAATCGCAAATGGAGTTCCCTCACCCTCGAACAAGGCTCTGGCAAAATCACCTATATTCTTGGGGCCCCGGAAGCTCTTGCTCCCAGCATTCCCAATTTTGCAGATTACACAGCCTATCTCCACAGTCAAACCACCCAAGGCTGGCGAGTCCTCATGTTTGCCTCCAGCCCAGAGTCTATTTTCTGCCCCGCCTCCGAAGAGTCCTATGGAGATTGCCCTAGAAATTCCCTAGATAATTCTGTCAATCCCTCTCCTCATTTACTGAACTCTGCAAATTCGAGCCTCCCCTCGAAATTAATTCCCTTAGGCCTTATTACCCTCAGCGATGAACTCCGCCCCCAAGTCCGGGAAACCCTCGCAGGATTTAAGGCGGCGGGGATTGAGCTAAAAATTATTTCTGGAGATAACCCAGATACGGTGATGGCTCTGGCAAAACAGGCAGGGGTGGCAACGGAAATTTTGGGGGTGTCTGGAGCCGAATTAGCCCAGATGGATGAGACCGAGTTTCAACTGGCGGCGATCGAGCATAATGTCTTTGGCAGAATTACTCCAGACCAAAAGGCAAGATTGGTGCAAGGGCTGCGGCGGTGTGGGCGTTATGTGGCGATGATCGGCGATGGGGTGAATGATGTGTTGTCCCTGAAGCAGGCAAATTTGGGGATTGCGATGGAAAGTGGGGCAAAGGCGACTCGTGGGGTGGCAGATATTGTCCTCTTGCAGGATTCCTTTGGGGCTTTACCGTTTACTTTTTTAGAGGGGCAGAAAATCCATAATGGGATTGTGGATGTGGTGAAGTTATTCTTGATTCGATCGATCTCCATGACCATGATAATTTTTGCTAGTTCGATCGTCGTGGATCATTTCCCTTTTGTGAATAAACATACAGCGCTCGTCTCCCTTGTCGGTGTTGGGTTCCCGGCGATGGCAATTCCCCTCTGGTCGAAGCCCGGAGTCTCAGCCAAAAATGGCTCTAGGCGTAGCTTGGTGAGAAATATTCTCCACTTCACTGTTCCCGCTTCCCTGACCTTAGCCTGTGTGGGCATCTTTGTGTACTTACGATATTTATTTGATTACCAAGATTCTCTGCCACCCCAGATTACTTTAGATCAGCTAGATTATACGATCCCCCGTAGTGCCTTAGTAACAGTGTTGGTGTTTTGTCAACTGTTCTTGATTCCTTTCCTCAAGCCCCCGATACGTTTCTTGGTGGGAGGGGAATCTCTCAACGGAGATTGGCGATATACCTTTGTTGCCCTCGGCTTGCTACTGCTCTACGGATTAATCCTGTTGCTCCCGGTCACAAGAGACTTTTTTAACCTCGCCTTACTACCACCAAAAGATTATCTATTTTTGGGTTTAGTTGCCCTAGAGTGGGGGCTAATTCAACGTCTACTATGGCGGACTAGGTGCTTCGATCGCTTCCTTGGGGTCAGCCTCAGTTAAATTAATAGGGTTTAAATTGCTAGATTTTAGATCACAAATTAATCACAAGTTAATCACAAGTTGGTTCGTGTAAAAAGCATAAAACTAAATTGCGGGTAGATTGCCAAGACTCTGCACGATGGTGAGTTAAGCAAAGATTTTGTTTGCAAATTTTCGTTAAGTTAACCGCAACTGCCTAGCAATGCATAAATAAAAGTGGATAATAGTATTATAAGCTACAGATTTTTAAGGACTTATCTCTAACTTGTCAGAGAATTTCTCTAAACTTCAGTTCCCAAATTCACCGAATCCACAAGAAAGTCTAAGCGCACCTCAGCCGCCACCTTAGTTTTCCTGAAAAGGTGCCTACAAATATATTCCTTAATATATTCCTACGTTGTAAACAGCCATGAGTAATAAATTCTTTCATCTTGCCTTGAGTGCGATCGCTCCCCTTGCTGTGATCAGTACTGTTGCCTTTGCCTCTCCCGCAGTAGCCCTTCCCGAAATCGAAGTTCCAAAAACTACTGCTGTTCATCCAGACTCTGTTACCCCCAGCGCTGTTAACTCAAATACCAACCCATCTACCAAATCATCTAATACAGGGAATCTCGATCGATCTGCTAAGGCAGCTAATTCCCAGACAAATCCTGATGTTTCTAGAGGTATTACCCTCACCATTTCCCCAGAAGCGTTAATTATTGCAATTATTACAATGATGTTTATTGCTGGAGCGGTAAGTCATAGAAAATATAAACGCCAACGAGTGCTTACTCTTCAAGAGCAGATTCAACTTCTCGAAAAGATTTGGAGAATGACTCCCCAACGTTAACCCCAGCTAATAACGGGGATAAATGGCAACAGGAGAGTGAGAAAGTAGTAAACTACTGGTGCGGTAAAGACATAGCTATCGGTGCGATCGAGGATACCCCCGTGTCCGGGGATCAAATGTCCCGAATCTTTGACTCCGGCATCTCGTTTCATGACTGATTCTGTCAGATCCCCCAGTAAGCTAGTGATCCCAATTAATAAGCCTAGTCCCACTCCCCCTAAAAACCAATTACTCCAAGTCAAGCTCCAAGCCCCGATCATGCCCACGGCAACACTTGCTAAGGTTCCAAACACGGCTCCTTCTACAGTTTTCTTGGGACTGATTGCTGACAAGCGAGTCCGGCCAAAAAACTTGCCGATAAAATAAGCGCCGATGTCTGCTGCCCAAATACAGCTAAAGGCAAGGAGGGTGATTTTGAGGTTGGGGGAAAAGACTAGGGGGTGGAACCAATCCAGCCAAGAGTTATTGGTTAGTAAAATATCAAGGGATTGAACATCAAATACCTGCTCTGGATTAGGGACTAACTTAGTTCCTAGGTTCGCAACGATCGTTTCTGGAACTGAGGGCAATGTTCCAGTCTGGGGAGAGAGCCGAGTGGCGATCGGCATATTTTCTCGAATCTGAATCCAGTAACTGGGCAGGTAGCCGCCATAAAATAGACCCAAAAGCGAAGTGGAAATATCCGCAATCGTCGCCAGCTTGGGCTGAAATAATAGATAAAAACAGATGCCTGTGCCGCCTAGGGAAAAAATTACATCGACTAAGTTGGGAGCTACCGTTGCCGCAATTAGCAATAGTTGAGAAATCACCAAAGTGGTTTTGGCTGCCGGAGCCATGTCCTTTGCCCGGACTAGCTCAAAATATTCCAACTGTCCCAAGTAAACAACAATCGCAAAGCCCAATGTGAAATACCAGCTGCCCAGCAAGATGAGACCCAAGGCAACGGCGATCGCTAAAATTCCACTAATAATTCGCTTCCAAGACATTAGATATTTCTATAGGAATCAAGGCTGTGATCATAGCATTCTTTAACTTAACCATAACCATTTTTTGTGAATTCAGCCGATCTCTAGTTAATCTCTGGTTAATTTTTAGTTAATTTCTAGCTAAAAGTTAGCTAATTTCTGAAGCTTGGCGGTAGTTGCAGGTTGCCTAGAGACTTCAGGTTAAAGACCCACGGTAGATGTAACTATAGACCCAGGGAAGACTCATCACCGATTGGTCACTGGTTCACAAATTTTATGAGTTAATCACAGATAGTTTGATTGCAGATTTATTGGCAAGCTAACCATCCTATTGATTGCAAGTTGATGGATTATTAAGTTGCTCGTCCTTTAATTGTAACGTAATTAAAAGTAAGTTAGAGAGAGATTCCTAGACAATTGGCGGGTAATGATTTGGTGTTCTGATAAGAATATCCTATGGGATGCCAAAAGGAAGGCAAAAGATGGGATCATGATGGAGTGCAAGATTTGGGGTGCAGAATGAGTTAGGATTTTGGAGACATCAAAACCATAACAATCTACTATTTAACAGTTTTCTAAATATCATGCCAGTGTGCTCAAAACCTTCATAGCCTATGTCTATTTTCGGAATTTTCTGGGTTGCTTCTTTACTCAATTGTGCTATTAACTATGGATTTCCGGGATCGCTGATATCTGAGTATCTAGCCGTCACTTTCAAGGGCAGAACCTTTGTTAATCTGAGTAAACCTGTGGCAAAGTTCGCTAAACTGCAACCAACTTTTTCTGGTAACGCTCCCACAAACCAAGCTCGATCGCCCCAGCCAGCTCATCAGTTTGTCAATCAATTAGTCAATAAATTCTCTCCTCAATTAACGACACAGAAATTAACGACGCAGATTAGATTAGTTCCAAATTTTCCACCCCGGCTCAGGCAACTTATACGCCAGTGGTAGCAACAGATACTTTCCAAAGTGTTGCTCAA
>JAAUUE010000175.1 GCA_012031635.1 Coleofasciculaceae cyanobacterium SM2_1_6
GGCAAGAATTTCTCGGTGGTAAATGGGGGTATTTTCGGCGAGGGCGAGGGCGGGAATTTCGGCAGCGATCGCTCCTTGAAAAAGAATCCGCACGATCGGCTCCTCGATGACTTTACCAGCCACCACTGCGTGCAATCCCCAACGGTGAAAAATATCAATCAATTCCTGTTCCCGTCCTTGGTGAGCCACAAAGAGCATTCTTTCTTGGGATTCCGACAGCAGGTATTCGTAGGGAACCATGCCAGTTTCTCTGGCGGGGATTAGATCCAAATCTAGCTCAATACCCACACCCCCTTTAGCCGCCATCTCTGAGGTGGAGCAGGTAATTCCGGCGGCTCCCATGTCTTGGGCAGCAACCACCGCCCCGGTCTTAAAGGCTTCGAGACAGGCTTCGATCAAGGATTTTTCGAGAAAGGATCCCCTACTTGGACGGCGGGTCGATCGTCCCTTGATTGGGCTGTTAATTCCGCACTGGCAAAACTTGCGCCCCCCATGCCATCCCGCCCCGTGGTCGGAGCCAACATAAAGCACCGGATTCCCCAACCCCGCCGCCCCAGACTTAACAATTTCCGTGGTTTCCATTAATCCCAACGCCATGGCATTCACGAGGGGATTCCCAGCATAGGCGGGATCAAAATAAACTTCTCCACCCACTGTCGGCACTCCAACACAGTTAGAATAGTGGGCAATTCCTGCCACCACGCCGCTAAATAGCCTCCGGGTATGGGCTTCTTCGAGACTGCCGAAACGGAGAGAATTCAGCACGGCGATCGGGCGTGCGCCCATGGTAAAAATATCCCGTAAAATCCCGCCGACTCCCGTAGCGGCTCCTTGGAAGGGTTCGATCGCTGAAGGATGATTATGGGATTCAATCTTAAAAGCTAGTTGCAAACCATCCCCCATGTCTACCACTCCGGCGTTTTCGCCGGGACCGACAAGGATGCGATCGCCCGTTGTCGGAAATTGCTTCAAGAGAGGACGAGAATTTTTATAACAACAATGCTCTGACCACATCACCCCAAACATCCCCAATTCCGCATGGTTTGGTTCCCGTCCCAGTCTCTGGACAATTTCTTCGTATTCAGCGATCGTCAACCGGGCAGCAGCAATTTGTTCTTTATTCATGGGGAGGCAAGATGGTTAAGGCAAAAGGCAAAGTTAAGGAAAAAGGAAAAAGGCAAGAGTTACAAGGTGAAAGGTAAAGGGTGAAAAGGAAAAAGGCAAGAGTTACAAGGAAAAAGGCAAAAGTTACAAGGTAAAAGGTAAAAGTTACAAGGTAAAAGGAAGAGAAACTTTCTACTTTCTACTTTCTACTTTTTACTTTTTACTTTCTACTTTCTACTTTTTACTTTCTACTTTCTACTTTCTACTTTAACCTTGGGGTTCATGACCCACAGGGCAGGGCAACGGTGAAAGTCGAGCCAAGCCCCTCGGTACTGTCAAAGGTAATGGAACCACCATGCAATTCTACAGCATGTTTGACGATCGCTAACCCCAACCCTGTACCGGACACTTCAGAGACATTGCTACACCGAGCAAAAGTTTCAAAAACCAGATCCTGCTCTCCTTGGGGAATGCCGATGCCGTAATCCCGGACTTGGATCACGATGTAGGGAGAAAAAAGTTCTTGGAGTTCCTGATCTGGGTTGTCTCTCTGCAATGATTTGAGGTCTGGTTCTAGGTTATAGCCTAAATCCTGCTCTAAGCGCTGACTCAAACCCGGGCTTAAACCTTGACTGGAAACTTGCTCTAAACTCTGCTGGCTATAATTTTTAGAGTTACTCCGACTGTTGTAATCACCATTGCGGGTGTTCTCTGGATAATCACGGGCATAATTACTATCATTATCTTTTCTGGGGTCGTCACTGGGCTTGAGATCGCCGAGATTGCCAAAATCAGCGCTAGATGGGGAATTTTGTAGAGCTTTTTCTAGGATTAGGGATTGGGCTTCTAGGGATGGCAGGTAGTTTTTTTGATATTCGACTTTGAGGACGATCGCTTTTTCGGGAGGGGAATACTTGATGGCGTTGGTTAGGAGATTGCTGAGGATAGTTTCGAGGATTTTGGCATCTAAATAGACAAGGCTAGGGAGGTTGGGCGAAAGGAAAATAAATCGATGGGAAGTTTGGCTACTGACTTGAATTTCTTCGAGGTAATTGCGACAAAATCTGGCAAGGTCGATCGCTTCTGGAGCAAACCTGAGTTGTTTTCTTTCTGCTTTTGCCAACAATAGAATATCTTCAATTAAATTTTCTAGTTTGGTGCTAGAAGACTTGAGCAGCCGGAGATATTTATTTTGTAGTTCGGTTTCGGTCTGCCCTTTGCTAATATCGAGGAGCTTGATCGAAGCCAGAATTGTTGTTAAGGGAGTGCGGAGTTCGTGGATAGTTCTGGAGACTTCTTCGGTTTGGGAGTTGAGTTGGTGGAGGGATTCGTAGTGGGATTGTTGGACAGCGATCAACTCTTGCTGTTGCTGGGTTTCGATGCTGTGTCTTTGGAGCGCAACCTCGATCGCCATTCTCAGGTTCTTTTCTTGGAAAGGTTTGCAGATGTAGCCAAAAGGTTCGGTCAATTTCGCTTTCTTAAAAGTATTTTGGTCAGCGTAGGCAGTAAGAAAAATAATCGGTAAATTGTAGCCTTGTTTGATGGCGGCGGCGGCGGCAATGCCATCCATATCTCCCTTGAGGACAATATCCATAAGGATAATATCTGGTGACTCTCGCCACACTTTTTCGATCGCTTCTAGTCCAGAAGCTGCCGTGCCAACTACCTTATAGCCCATCTTATTGAGTCTAGCCTTGAGATCAGCCGCCACAATAAATTCATCTTCAACAACCAATACTTTAACTAGAGACATAGTAATAGCATTTGGGATAAATTAATTTTTTTTACAAGTAAACATCAAACTCTTCGATCGTAACTTAATTCCGAAAAGATTATATAACACTCCGTGCCTTGTTGATTAGATAATGTTAATTCTCCCTCTAGTTGCTGAGTCAACATTTGCACCAAACTTAAGCCCAGAGTGGTGAGATTATTGAGGTCAATACCAGCAGAAATACCTATGCCATTATCCTTGACCAACAGAGCAAACTTATTGTTATTTATTTGTCTAAATTCAACGGTAATTAGGGGATGATTTTTGGGAGAGATATCTAGCTGACTTTCAGGAAAGGCGTATTTTAGGGCATTAGCGACTAGTTCATTGATAATTAATCCACAGGGAACGGCGGTTTCAATACTGAGAAATACTTCAGCAATTTCCACTTTTAGCTCGATCGGCTCCCTCAGAAAATAAGATTGTTGTAAATGGGAGATCAGAATATTCGTATAATCGGCAAAATTTACTCGATCGAGACTGGTAGATTGATAAAGCTGCTCATGAATTAGCGCCATGGAATAAAC
This sequence comes from Coleofasciculaceae cyanobacterium SM2_1_6, assembly GCA_012031635.1. GTDB lineage: Bacteria > Cyanobacteriota > Cyanobacteriia > Cyanobacteriales > JAAUUE01 > JAAUUE01. The sequence continues at coordinate 3,406 of JAAUUE010000175.1, forward strand.
TCGATTTTGACTTTCCTGAAATAGAGAATCAATACTCTGCTCTTGTCCATACTGAGATTGCAAAGAAAGCAGACTAATAATTATTTGTAGATTATTTTTAACACGGTGATGAATTTCCTTGAGGAGGAGTTCTTTCTCCTGGAGGGCGGTGCGGATTTGCTCTTGGGCAAGCTGGCGATCGGTCACATCCATCAAAATTCCATCCCAGAGAACATCTCCATTATCCTGCCGTTCTGGACGAGCTATTCCTTCTACCCATTTTAGTTTTCCATAAGTATCAAATATCCGCCCCAAATAATTCCACGGTTGCATACTCTCAAGGGATTGGGTAACAGATTTATTGAATTTTTCTATGTCTTCGGGATGAGATGCATTAAAGGATAGACCAATATCTCGCATTAATTCCAAAGGAGGAAAACCAAACAACTGTTGACAAAAAACACTAGCATAATCAACACTAAAATTTCCTGATACATCCCGTCTAAATTGATAAACCATGCCGGGGATATTGGCGACTATTTTCTGGAATTTATCTTCACTTTTGCGGAGAGCTAATTCTATTTGCTTACGATCGCTAAGATCCTCGAAGATTGCTATTTCATAAACTCTTTGATCAATAATCTCTTCTATCCATGAAAGAGTTAAATTAATCCAAATCAAATAACCATCTTTGTGAATAATTTGTTTTTCGATCAAACCAATTGGATTAGTCTTTGTAATTTTTTGCCCAATCGCAAGAGAAGCATTCATAAAGTCTGGATGAGTTATCTCCATCCAAGTCATAGCTAATAATTCCTCTTCACTATAACCAACAATTTGACAAAACTTTTGGTTTACTTGAACAAATTGCCCCTCTTTATTAGAAATAGTAATGCCTACGGCTGCCTGTTCAAAAACACTCCGAAATGAAATTTCACTCTGACGGAGAGCCTCTGTAAGTTTATTTTCTCTTCGATTTGGTGGGCTAATTTAACATTAGCTTTCCACAAAGATTGAGTCCGCTCTACAATCTTAACTTCTAGTGCTGCATTGCTTTGGCGCAATAACTGCTCCATGTTTTTTCTTGCGGTAATATTATGAGCGATCAATAGGGTTTGATTTTCAGTCAGGCATATTATTTTACAATCATAGAACTGAATACCTAGAGGTACTTCTAACTCATATTCAATAGTTGCTATTTCCTTAGTAGCCAATACCTGCCGAACAGCCTCTAATAATTTTTTGGCAAGATAATCTGGTAAAACTTCTGTTACTTTTTTGCCAATTAATTGATTGACAGGTCGGTAAAGTTCCTGTTCAGGAGCGGAGTAAAATTGGAGATAAGTACCATCAGCATCAAGGCTAAACCAGAGGTCTGGCATTGCCATAAAAACCGCCTCTAACTCTAGTTTCTTCTGCCGTAATTCTGCCTCAGTGGCTTTGCGATCGCTAATGTCCTGCACAAAACCTACCAATAACTTTGCTTCCCCATCCGGTTTTCGCAGAAATACCCGCACATCATTTTGCAACCAATGCATATTTCTATCAACAGCATAGGCTCGGTATTCAAACTGTTTAACTTCTCCATCTGCCAGCAACTTCACTTCCGCCATTTGATCGCTAATTAATTCAAGCTCTTCTGGATGGGGAGTTTCTACCAAAATTTCGTTACCTCTCCTGCCAATTTCTTCTTTGGCATAGCCCAAAAACCCCGACATAGATTCACTGTTATAAACTATGCGTTGGTTATCCACATCGTAAATATAAATAATGCCGGGATAAAAATTAGTAATTTCCTTTAATAAATAACTTGATTCTGTTTGGGCAAGGGAAGAATGATTGAATTGTTGCTTTAAGACTTCCACATACTTTGTTTGCTCCTGCAAAACTTCTTGGATTTTTACTAACCCCAAAAACTCTCCCCTCGCACCTACTACAGGTAATTGCCACACTTGATAGGTTTGAAAATATTGCCAAACTAAGGGTAAATCCTCCGCCTCTTCAGGATTCAAAACATGGTAGGGCTGAGTTATCACTGCACCCAGACGGCAATCCTGATTGGTCGCTCCTTGGGCAACTAATTTCACCACATCCTTTGCCGTCAACCAACCCACCAACTGCCCTGCATCCACCGCCAAAAGATAATCAGTTTCTGCCCTGCTCAGCAAGGCGATCGCTTCTTGCAAACTAGTCCCAGAGCTAACGATCGGTGGCAAATTGGATTCAGACATGGGTAGAAAGTAAAAAATAATAGAAATAAAAATAGCAGCATTATATCTGCAATATAAATCTGCAATATAAATTAAGTTGGGCATTGCCCCGCATCAATAGACACAAATGTAGAATATCCAAAATTATGAATGTGCAAAGGCGCAAACCTATCTTTCCACGATAGTTATTAGAATAAGAACTGTATCGATACTAACCTTAAGCCTTTCTAAATTTATTTTTTTCTATGACAACTTTAGCTGCTAATTTTTGGCAAACTACAGGGATGATTTTCCGGCTCCTGCGGTGGGATAAACCTGCGGGACGCTTAATTCTCATGATTCCAGCCCTCTGGGCAGTGTTTCTTGCTGCCAAGGGAGCGCCGCCCCCAGCCTTAGTAGGCGTGATTATATTAGGAACCCTAGCCACCAGTGGGGCAGGATGCGTAGTTAATGACCTCTGGGATCGGGATCTTGACCCTTTGGTAGAGAGAACCAAGCACCGTCCCCTCGCCGATCGCTCGCTCTCGATCGTCACCGGAGTAGTTGTGGGGCTAATCTCCCTCATCTGTGCTGCCGGACTAGCTTTGTATCTAAATCCTCTGACTTTTTGGCTCTGTGTTGCCGCCGTCCCGGTAATTTTGTTTTATCCCAGTGCCAAGCGCTTTTTCCCCGTGCCGCAATTAGTCCTATCGATCGCTTGGGGGTTTGCCGTATTGATTAGCTGGACGGCGGTAAGTTGCAATGGCTCTAACTTCAGCTTTTCTGCCGGATTAGCCAACTTTGCCTGTATTCCTAGTGCAACATGGTGGCTGTGGGCGGCGACAATTCTTTGGACTCTGGGGTTTGATACGGTCTATGCCATGAGCGATCGAGAAGATGATCTCAAAGTCGGCATTAATTCCAGTGCGATTTTCTTTGGCAACTATGCAGCGATCGCCGTAGGTTTATGTTTTGCCGCCACCACCGGACTCCTCGCCCAGTTGGGCTGGGTGCTGAATCTGCACCTTGGTTTCTGGCTCAGTCTAGGGGGTGCGATCGTTCTCTGGGGTTGGCAATTCTACCATCTCAGCCGTCCCCTAGTTCCCGCCCCAGTCTACCCCGCCATCTTCCGGCAAAATGTCTGGATTGGTTTTATTCTCCTAGGCGGAATGATCATGGGAATCAGTGGACGGTAAAAGGTAAAAAGTAAAAAGTAAAAGGTAAAAAGTAAAGACTCATAACTGATAACTATACTTCATCTACTTCCTCTACCTCCCTGTACCTCCTCTACCTCCCCTTACCTCCTATTCCCTGTTCACTGTAATGATTCATCTTTCTCAAAGCCAACTCCAGACCCTCGAAGCCTGTCCCCGCAAGTTTCAATATATTTATCTCGAACAACTCAGCCCGCCCCTCGATCCTCTCCAGCAGGAAAGCCTGATCTGGGGGAGTAATTTTCACTTGATTATGCAACAAAGGGAACTGGGGCTGCCCGTGGGCATCGGGAGCGATCGACAAGTTAGCCTAGACGCAGATATGCAAAAAGCGATCGCTGCGCTGTTGACCGCTGCCCCAGAATTATTTGAAACTCAACCCCAAACCTTTCGCTCTGCAATCACTGAGCATAACCTGAGTACCAACACTGAGGCTTTCCAAATTATCAATACCGATAAGTATAACCTAAGTACCAGCCCTGAGAGGAGCCGAAGAGCTGAATATCCCCTCACCTTGGAATTACAAGGCTACCTATTTACGGTAATTTACGATCTCTTCATCGCTGCCCCCGACACCGCCCAGATCATCGACTGGAAAACTCACCAAAAACCCCTCAAATCAGAATTTCTGGAGCAACAATGGCAAACGAAACTCTACCTCTATATTTTGGCGGCAACTACCAGCTACGCTCCCGAACAGATCACCATGACCTACTGGTTTGTGAAAAACTCTCCTCAACCCCAGCAAGTCACGATCGCCTACAACCAAGAAACCCATCAACAGACCCACCAAGAAATCATGGATCTGTTACAGGAACTAACCATCTCCCTAGAGGACTACCAAGCTCAGGGTATAGAGTTTAGCCAAGTCAGCCCCAAGGCTGGTCATTGTGTAGGATGCAGTTTTGCGGCTCGGTGCGGGCGGGGCGATCGCTCCTCAACCCCAGCCATCACCCTCCCAGATATAGCTGACATTGCCGAAGTGAGTCTTTGACAGTGAACAGTTATCAGTGAACAGTTATCAGTGAACAATTATCAGTGAGCAGGGAATAGTTATACCATTCCACTAAATACCTGTGATACAAAAGTAGACTTTCGTGGGGGCGCAAGGCTTTGCGCCCTCTGTAAAGTTAGAAATCTATCCCTGCTTTTGGTCTTAGAGGGATTAGGTCAGTAGGGTGAAACTACTGGGGGTTAAAGCGGCGGCATCTACCCCGACTAAGAGAGCTAGAGGCTTTTCGCTGCGGAATAGGCTTTCGGCTTTTAAGCCAATTACTGTAGCTCCGACTCCTTGAGTAATCTGGAGATCAGTGATTTGGAGTCCCTTCGCTAGCTCGATCGAGTCTTCACCAATTGTGAAATCAGCAATGATATCAGTCCCTTCTCTGGTGGTTAATCGGAAGCGATCTCTTCCGGCTCCCCCAGTGAGGATATCGTTTCCGGCTCCCCCCACTAGTAGATCGTCTCCTGTGCCACCGTTAAGAGTATCATCACCTCTACCACCAAAGAGTAGATCAGCATTTTCATTCCCGTTCAAGGTATCCGTCCCGTCTCCCCCGAAGAGGCGATCGTTTCCAGTCCCCCCAGAAATGAGGTCATCACCTTTTTGACCATAGATAATATCTCTACCTGATCCACCAGAGAGAGAGTCATTACCTTTGCCCCCAAAGATGATGTCATTACCCTGCTCACCAAAGATCGCATCTCGACTTGTCCCGCCGTAGATGATGTCGTTGTCATCACCGCCCCGGATAAAGTCACGCCCTCCTTTACCAAAGATCAGGTCATCACCCTCACCACCAAGAAGATTATTCCTTGAACCAGAAAAACCAAAAATAGTCTCGCTACCGGAGCCGCCATAAATAGTGTTAACTGTCGCAGTTGCGCTCAAAACGCTACGGACACTGGTTCCTCGGATACTTTCGATTACAACATTAGGCTTTTGTAGTCTGAGCGATAGTTCACTGGTAGTGCTAGTAGAGCTAGTCGTTGTCGTAGTGCTTTCAAAACTGCTACTACTGCTGCTGCTACTACTGCTGCTACTGCTACTACTACTGCTACTACTGCTACTGCTGCTACTACTACTGCTACTGCTACTACTACTGCTGCTACTGCTACTGCTACTGCTACTGCTGCTGCTGCTAAAGCCACTAGCAATAAGAACGAAACCCAAGGGACTAGACTCATCTCCAGTTACATCCTCGCTACTCTCCTCCGCTTCATCATATTTTATATCTCCCAATAGCTCGTCATCGTCATCATCGTCGTCATCATCGTCGTCATCATCGTCGTCATCATCGTCATCGTTCATCGTCA
>JAAUUE010000176.1 GCA_012031635.1 Coleofasciculaceae cyanobacterium SM2_1_6
TCCGTCCCCAAATCCCAGTTATTGTCCGGGCTTTTCTTTGTACGATCGGGTTTACTCTGTTTTGGCCGATTCTCATGAGATTGGTGGGCATCTTGGGGAGCATATTGGTTCTGGCAATCTCCAAGGATTAGCAGAAGCGGCGGGATTAACTGCCTTGATGTTTTTGCTGCAAAAGATTATGCAGTATGGGCAGGATTCCTTGATGGCAAAGGCTTCTCTGGCGATCACTTTAGACCTGCGCCAAAAAGTCTATGCTCATCTCCAGCGCCTCAATTTGAGCTATTTTGAAACTACCCAAACGGGGGATCTCACCTATCGCCTCACGGAAGATGTCGATCGCATCGGCGAGGTGGTGAATAAAATCTTCCATGATCTTGTGCCTTGTGTGTTGCAGTTGGTGGTAGTGCTGGGCTATATGATCTATCTCAACTGGCAGTTGACCCTAGCAACCCTCGTAGTTGCGCCCTTGATGGCGTTTTTGATTGGCTGGTTTGGGGAACAGCTACTTAAATTTTCCCGCCGCAGTCAAACGGGGGTTTCCAATATTTCTTCCCTCCTCACAGAAGTGTTTAGCGGCATTCGCTTAGTCCAAGCCTTTGCTGCCGAAGATTATGAAATTGAACGGTTCCGAGCCGAAGCCGAAGCCAACCGCCAATCTCGCTATGCGGCGGAATACCTGAAAGCAATTCAGTTTCCGGTAATTGGTTTTCTCTACGCCCTCTCGGTGTTATCCCTGCTATTTCTGGGCGGCTGGCAGATCGCCAATCGGAATTTGACCCCGACGGAATTTATGAGCTACGTGGCGGGGGTGGGGTTTTTAATTGATCCCATTAGCCATTTGACCATTAACTACAACGAAATTAAACAGGTACAAGCCTCGGTCGATCGCATCTTTGAGCTTTTAGCAATCCAACCCACGGTGATTGAGCAACCCGATGCCAAGGTGCTGCCGATGGTGACAGGGCGGGTCGAGTATCGTCAAGTTACCTTTGCCTACGAAGCAGCAAAACCAGTCCTCAAGGATTTGGATTTACTGGTGTTGCCGGGGGAAGTGATTGCCCTTGTGGGAGCTTCGGGAGCGGGGAAGACGACCCTCGTGAATCTCCTCTTTCGGTTCTACGATCCCCAAGCAGGCAGCGTCTGCATCGATGGTATCAATATCCAAGATGTCACCCTCAAGAGTCTGCGGCGGCAGATGGGGATTGTCCCCCAAGAAACAACTTTGTTTTCCGGGACGATCGCCCAAAATATTGCCTTTGGTCAAGCCCAATTTGATCTAGCAGCAGTGGAAGCGGCGGCGAAAATTGCCAATGCCCACCAGTTTATTAGTCAGTTTACTCAGGGTTATCAAACGTGGGTCGGGGAACGGGGGGTAAATCTTTCCGGGGGACAAAAACAACGGATTGCCATCGCCCGGGCTGTCCTCCATAATCCCCGCATCCTCGTCCTTGATGAAGCCACCTCTGCCCTCGATTCAGAATCAGAAGCCCTTGTCCAAGAAGCCCTAGAACGGGTGATGAGCGATCGCACCGTTTTTATCATTGCCCATCGTCTTGCCACCGTCCGCCGTGCTACCCGGATTCTCGTCGTGGAGCAGGGACAAATTGTGGAATCGGGAACCCACGAGGAGTTACTCGCCCAAGCAGGCAGGTATGCCGGATACTACGCCCAACAATTCAGCTAATCATTTAGGATTGCCATATCAGGGGGCAACTGGAAAATCTCGACTTGCAGGCTCTTCCACTCTACCAATTTCTCTCGCATTATTTGACTAGTGTGGATAGAGGCTTTATCCATCAAAATCACAGTTGGCTTTACATTAGACCTCTTGCGTGAACCCATTTTTAGTACGAGTTTCTAGTATAGTCGTTGCCATAAAAGTTAGGACGGATTCGGCTGCGACTTCGCTCAGCCAACGTATCTGGGCTTGTCTTAATTAATCTGTCTAGCACTATAGTTTAATATACATAATTTAATATTCACTAATATTCACGCAGGCGGTCTATTGAAGCGTTTACTCCGTTGACTTAAGATGCTTAAACCTTGCCCTTTCTCTTGCCAAGCGTAGGGAATCGGGGGTGTTAGAGAAAATCCATTTTTCTACAAAATCAAGGTTTGCAAAATTCGGGAATCTAAACCTAAATCCCTCTACAAGAAATCCCCATCAGACTTTTCCTCTTCACAATTTCCCTCTTCACAATTTCCCTTAAAAGCAAAATCCCCGAATTGCTTTGGGCTAAAATTAATTCATCAATCAAAGCTAATAACACCGACCCCGGAAAGCAATGGTTAACCTTGCCTATGACTATGACCGCCTGCCCACGGCGGAGGAGCTACCCGACTCAGATGAAACTCCTGTGGATAATGAACTGCAAAATGATCTTCCTAACTTTTTGTTGAACCTCCTCCGGCTCATTTGGGGCGATCGCCAAGATTGGTTTTTTGGCGTAGACATGGGTATCTATGACGATCCCAAAAGCAGAACCCCGATCATTCCCGATGGTTTTTTGTCCTTGGGAGTGGAGCGCTACAAGGGAGGAAATAGACGATTGAGCTATGTTCTCTGGGAAGAGAACTACACCATGCCCATCATGGCTCTGGAAGTAGTCTCCCAAACCTACAACGGAGAATACGAGGCTAAGCTAGAGCAATATCGGTCTATGGGGATTTTGTACTATGTGGTGTACAACCCTCTTATTGGTAAAAAAAGAAGAACTCGTAAACAGCGACAAGGTTTAGAAGTTTATAAGTTGATCTCAGGGGCATACCAAAGGCAACCGGGAGAAAAGATGGTGTGGTTGCCAGAGATTGGTTTAGGTATTGGTTATGAAGAACAATCTTCTGGTGGTTGGCTAGGGGAGTGGCTCTTTTGGTACAACGAGGCGGGCGATCGCTACCAAACCACCGAAGAATTATTAGGACAAGAACGGAGGGCTAAGGAACAGGCGGAGGCGATCGCTAACCAAGCACTCCAAGAAAAGGAGCGGCTGGCAGCATATCTGAGATCGATGGGGATTAATCCTGAGCAGATTCCTCCTGTTGAGTGAAAATAGCTTTAGCTATCCTCTGGTGCAGATACCAAGTGTGGGCGTGGGCGAGATGGGCAAACCAGCTTGGGAGGGAAAGATTGAGTCTCTTTCGTTCCATTTTTCCTAGACGACACAGTTTCTGCATCTGTAGTTTGTTATCTTTACTTTGTCATAGTTGAGATGCGCTACTCTCTTTTATGATTCATGGTCTAGAGCTAGAATTACCCCCCAATTCTAGTCAATTTTCCACAGTAAGAATTGCTGAGGTATTAGACAGAGGCTTTTAAGTAGCTCCGTTTTTCTGTAAGCTAACTAGATGCGTATAGATTTAAGTTTAGATACGTTTTAGATAAAAATTTGTTAGAAGGAAAGTATTAAATTATGGTGACAGCAGTAGAAGTGCCTCATTTGTTGCGGGCGGCGAGGGGGGAGGCGATCGATCGTCCCCCTGTGTGGATGATGCGTCAAGCAGGAAGGTATATGCAAGCCTATCGGAATTTGCGGGATAAATATCCAAGTTTTCGGGAGCGCTCTGAGAATCCAGACATCGCCATTGAAATTTCCCTCCAGCCTTTCCGGGCGTTTGCCCCCGATGGTGTAATTTTATTCTCAGATATTTTAACTCCCTTACCGGGGATCGGTATTCCCTTCGATATCATTGAAAGCCATGGTCCCATTATCGATCCTCCCATTCGCAGCCTAGAGCAAATAAATAAACTCACCCCCCTAGACCCCGAAACCTCCCTACCCTTCATTCGGCAGATTCTGCAAACCCTACGCCGGGAAGTGGGCAACAAAGCGGCAGTTTTAGGTTTTGTGGGAGCCCCTTGGACTCTGGCTGCCTATGCGATCGAGGGCAAAAGCTCGAAGGATTACTCCGTAATTAAAGGGATGGCGTTTTCGGAGCCGGAAATTCTCCATAAACTCCTCGGAAAAATTGCGGAAGCGATCGCCGTCTATGTACGTTACCAGATTGACTGTGGGGCGCAAGTCATCCAGATGTTTGACTCCTGGGCAGGGCAACTCTCTCCCCAAGATTTTGATACCTTTGCTCTGCCCTACCAGCAACGGGTGGTAGAACTTGTGAAGCAAACCCATCCTGATACCCCCTTAATCCTCTACATCAGTGGTTCCGCCGGAGTCCTTGAGCGCATGGGCAAATCTGGGGTAGACATTATCAGTGTTGACTGGACGGTGGACATGGCGGAGGCTAGAGCCAGATTGGGCAAAAATATTGGGGTGCAAGGCAACATGGATCCCTGTGTCTTGTTTGGTTCCCAGAGCCTGATCAAAGAGCGTTTAGAAGATACTGTGCGGAAAGCTGGCAATGTTGGGCATATTCTCAATCTGGGGCATGGAGTCTTACCAAAAACCCCTGAAGAAAATGTCCGTTTCTTCTTTGAAACTGCTAAACAAATTAGCTATGCCAAGTTGCGCTAGTTAATGTTGATAGTTGATATAGCGGCTCTTAGATCTAGTTAGGCACAGTCAAATGTAGGGGCGCTTTGCGCCCTCAAGGTGTACCACAGCAAAACAAGAGTTGCTATAGTGCTAGTTTCTCGATGGCAGAGATACGCCTAGGGAACTAGCTAAGACTAAATCGCAATGAATTACACCAAAATTTGCCCTAAGTTGCACTAATCTAATATTGAGCTAAACTTCTGGGATTTATTTTGCTAGAGTTAACTTGAACGATTTTTACAAACGATTTTCGTAGCATGGGTTAGGAGTGAGGGAGGAATTATGGCGCAGTGGGAATTTTTACTCCAGCAGGAGGGTAGGGAAGATTGGCAACCCTTGGGGGCACAGGTCACTACGGGTAAGTATCGACTCCTCTGCCGTTCTCCTTGGCAAGATCAGGAAGTTCCTATTACCATCACCTATACTGCCGCCGACACGGGGAAACAACGCCAGCAAAAGCGATCGCCCCGGCTCAACAGTCAAGGATTAATGGTGATCATGCCCTTCACTTCCCTGAGGCCGGGAATTTGGCAATGGCAGGTTTTCCATCCTAAAGCTCCGGCTACACCAGTAACTACAGTTTGCCTCCAAGTAACCGCCCTAGTTTCTGAACCGGAGATTACTCCGCCTGTGGATAAAGAAATCTCTCCAGAACTTGCCGCCCCTCAGCAGTTAGAAACTCTCATCCCACCCCAAAAATCAATCCAAAAACCAGCCCCAAAACCAATTTCTGCTTCCACTACAGAAACGTCTCAACCCCCTAGCAATCCTGAGAAGAGCTTAGATAAGAATCCAGACAAAAATCTAGATAAAAATTTAGATAGACCTGCAACTATTCCCCCCCCATCGTCCTTTAATTTCCATTGATGCTCTCCGGGAACAATCTTTAGCAGAAATTGATAGTGTCTTGCAGGAAGCGATCGATGACGTGTGGGATTTAGTCCAGACTCCAGCCTCTAACGAATTTTTTGGTGCTGATGAAGATTACATTCTTTTGGATTACGATCCCTTAGATGATGAGGTAGCCTACCTCTCAGAAATCAACCCAGATTTGGAAATCGGCGCTGGTAATTATCAAGGGGATTATCTAGAAAATCATCACGAAAGCTATCCAGTTATTCCCCAGTCGATTCCCCAGTCGATCGGGGAATTTGCCCTCAATAACCAAACAGCCAACGCCCCGGTGGTTAGTTTCCGTCTTGATCAAGACCACTTTATGGCGCAACAGGGGGAATACCTAGTGATTACGGGCAGGGTAGAAATAGCCCTTGGAGCTTTACTGAGCAGTGAAGAACTGCCCGCCGAGTTGCGGGATACTTGCCTGCAAGGCAGTGTTCATTATCAACTCCGGGATCCTGATAGCTCTAGTATTTTGGTCAACACTGATTATCCTCTCCAGGTCAAAGTCCCCGTGGGCGAGTTTTCCCACACCTTAAAAATTCCCTTCAAAACTAATTCCCATTTAATCTTGGGGGAAGCGACTCTCTACGGCAAAGAGCAGCAAGTCCTCGGCAGTAAGTCTTTCATTGTCAGTGCCAACCTCGATCGCCTCCTGCAAACAGTACAAGATACCCCAGAAGATTTACCCCAGACCGTGGCGACTCCTAGCAAGCGGCAAAATTACCCGGTTCTGCCCTACCAACCTAAGCTAGACATTGATCCCAAGGCTCGGAAGGCTTTCGCCAAGCCCCTGAATAGCTCCTACAATGCCAAGGGCAGGATCAAATCTCTCCATCTGCCAGATTTTTCTGGGAAAACAGCCGCAAATCTAGAAGGTAATCTTCCGCCCCTCGCCAATCCAGCGCAAAATCCAAATCAGGCTCCTGATCAATTGAATACTTTGGATAACTTCATTGCCAACTTACCTGCAACAATTTCTAATTTTGGGCAGGGATCACCGTTGAGCAGTACCCGCAGTGGTGAGGCGATCGAGTCCCCCGCAACTCCAGAAATCTTGGCAACGCCCGCCACCCCAGATATCATCGAAGCTCTGACAATTCCCACTACCCCAGAATCCCTAGAAACCCCAGAAGCAGGTTTGAGTGAGGGGAATTTTCTTTCTCGTCTGAATACCTTGGCGATCGACAAGCAAATGACAGAAATTCTCCACACCGAGTTACTCCTCGATCAGGCGGCTCCGGGAGCGACGCATAGGCAACTCCTGCCCCCAGCGAGTGATCCAGACTGGCGAGTCCTGGAAGTAGTGGTGGATGATGAACCCCCGGAACCAGAAACAGAACCAAGGTTTGATGCCTCCGGCTTTCCCTATCCCCAAAAGTTAACAGCCCCCACTGCTGCCGCCCTGACTCCAGACCAGACTCCTCGCCCCGTGCCGACTCCAGAAATTATTGCCCCGGCGGGAGAATTATTAACTGGGGAATCAGTGACCGTGACGGTGAAACTTCCGGCTCAGCAGTTTTCTTTGTATGCCAAATTCTGGGTGAAGGATTGCCAAACCACTGCCATTATTGATGGGCCGCGCCTGTTGTTGGATTTCGCCCCCAATGGTCAAGGAGAATTGGAAACCCTAACCCGGTTAACGGTTCCCCCCGGCTGTTGTCGAGTCCGGCTAGAGGCGATCGCCATTGACCCCCTCCAAGAAAAGGAAAGTCGCAAAGTCTCCATCGATCGAGTAGTGGTTCCCCCAGATACCCCAGACCTCTCGGCGACGGGGCTTAGCTATCTGGCTGGTTAGTTTGTTAGGTAATCTTAGTAATCTTAGGTGACATCGCTTCTATGCCTAAATCCCCTTCCCGTAGGCAATTTCCCCGTAGGCAATTTCTCGGTGGGGTCGGGGTTGCTGCCGGGGCGATCGCTCTAAATGCGACCCAAAATCCTGCCCTGTCTGCCCCTGATTCCCTCCCGGTGCTCAAGCCCCCCTCCCTACAACCGGGAGATACGATCGCCCTGATTGCCCCCGCCGCCTACTCAGAACCAAAGGAGATCATCACCGCCCGCCAAAATATGGAGCGCTACGGATTTCGGGTAGTCTTGGGGAAAAATCTGGCGGCTCAGTATGGGTATCTTGCCGGGACTGATGACCAGAGAGCTAGTGATGTGAATGAGATGTTTGCTCGATCGGATATCAAAGGAATTGCGACTTTTATGGGTGGTTTTGGCTGCAATCGCATCTTGCCGTTACTAGATTATGAATTGATTAAAAATAATCCCAAGGTCATCATCGGGCATAGTGATATCACGGCATTACTCTTGGGGATTCACAACAAAACGGGGTTAATCACTTTCCACGGCTCTAGTGGTTTAACGGGGATTGGGGATTATGCCATTTCCCATTTTCAACGGGCGATTATGGCGACTAAACCCATTGGCGAGGTGGCTAAACCTCTGGAATCTTTGGCAAAACGAGGACATCCCCTCACTACCTTTGTCCCCGGTGTGGCGACGGGGCAGTTAGTTGGCGGCAATCTCTCTCTGGTGACGAGTTTAATTGGGACAGAGTTTGATACCGATACCACCGGGAAGATTCTTTTTTTAGAAGATATTGGGGAAATTCCGTGGCGGGTCGATCGCATGTTAACCCAATTAGCCATTACCGGGAAACTCCAAGCTGCTGCTGGGTTTGCGATCGGTCCCTTCATTAGTTGCTTCCCCGAAACCTGCACCCCCAACCCGAATCCTAGCCCGGCGAGTCCCTGCGATTGCATCAAAGCTGATTCCTACCGCTCTTTCACCGTGGAGCAAGTCCTCCGCCAACACCTAGAACCCCTAGGCAAACCCACGGTTTATAATTTCAGTTTCGGTCATGTAGAAGAAAATGCCGTCATTCCCCTGGGAGCCGTGGCTACTCTTGATGCCACAAACCAGAAATTAATTATCAATGAAAGTGCCGTGGTTTAAAGTGAGGGTAAATTAGCAACTTTGTAATTATTGCCCACCAACAGCTTGAAATTCAGGTAAAAAGGCAAGCACAATATCTCTCTCAGGAATCCCTTTCTGTACTAAATCTTGAGTAATTCCATTCTCGATGCCATCATATTCAATGAAAACTTTATTGTTCTTGATGCTCACATAAATCAAGTTGCCACGCACACGTCGCTCTCGATCCCAACCAAATTGCATCAGTGCATAGCGACTATTTTCATCATCAAATATTGGTTCTAAGTGAATATTGCCATGAGACGGGCGTAATTTAGCATATTCATTAATTACTTGCTTGATTACTGCTTGATAGGATTCGATGGTATCCATTGAGTTACTTCCTTAGTAATTAGATTAACGATAACAAGTTTTAACGGGATTTCAGCCATCGCTAGTTTACCAATTGGTTCATTAAATATATCGCTATAGGTTGCCTCAGAAATTGCTAATACCATTTCACGAAATACCTGATACATATAGAGCCTCTATAATAAATTCCCATCCAGTGATAGAAGCTACTACTTTATTGCTTAGTTTTTTTAGACAAACCCCCAGCGCTTCTCTCAATTCCTCCAAACTATTGAAACATTCCCACCTCAGCATTCTCTTTATCTCTAACCATAGCCTTTCTATCGGATTTACTTCCGGTGTGTTGGGGGGCTGAAACAAGAGGATGATATTTTCTGGCACTGTCAAATATTGACTTTGATGAAAAGTTCCATTATCCACTTGG
>JAAUUE010000177.1 GCA_012031635.1 Coleofasciculaceae cyanobacterium SM2_1_6
TTGGTGTCGTCGTCTGAGTCGAGATTATGAGTGTTCTACCCACAGTGCTGAGGCTTGGATTTATCTTGCTTCTATTCGCCTTTTACTCCGGCGGTTAGCATGACACTTTACTTTTCAGACATCCTCTTAATAAAAACCTAAACTCAAAAGCTCCAAAACTTCCAAAACTTCCCTAAGTCTCCACGGATTTTTCTCTAAACTGATGAAGGTTATAAAGAGAGGACGATCGACATTTAGTAAATCAACTGGCAAATTTAACTGGCAAATTTAACATTAAAACCATCGCAGCATTTATGGACGAAGCTACAGACAAAACTCCTATGAATTTAGATAACTCAGTTTCTAATATTCAATCCGAAGCTCATAAGGAAGCAAATACCGCAGTCACCAAGGCTATGGCTGTATATTGGTCATGGATTGCTGCTGGACTTTTGCCAGATAATCCTGAGTCGAAACTTGATCATCCCCAAGATAGTTCTTCTCATTAGTTTTCATCAGTTCATTTCCCTTGATTCTCCCTAAAGCCAAATTCCTTACCTGATTATTAGGAGACAGGTTTTACTTAGAAAAACAAGTGGGTAGTACCGGATTTGCAAGGATGCTAATGGTGTAAGATCATTCCTGTTTAGCATTATTTCTAAATCTGTAGCTGCTCATATGGATCGATCGACCCGTGCTTTTTTCTCTATCCCCAAGTTTTCACCAACCTTTTCTTCACTTTTAACCATAACTGGAATTACTACAGCAATCTTATTCATCTGTAGCACAGTCCGCCATGCTTTATTTAATTCCAATGGCTGGGATCTGGGTATTTTTGATCAAGCCATCTATTTGATTAGTATTGGCAAGTCTCCCTTCTCGACTTTTTTAGATTTCCATATCCTTGGTGATCATGCTGCTTTTATTTTTTATCCCCTCGCACTCCTGTATAAAATTTATCCAGATGTTCACTGGCTCTTTGCGGTGCAGGGTTTGGTTTTAGCTAGTGGAGCCTTACCGACTTGGCTACTCTGTCGGCAGGCGGGATTAGGCGAAAAGCAATCAAGAATTATGGCGATCGCCTATATTTTATATCCCTTAGTTTTTAATATTAATTTATTTGATTTCCACCCAGATGTTTTTGTGTTGCCGGGGATTTTATGGGCAGTATTTTTGGCAAGAAGTAATCAGATTTGGTGGTTTTGTGGGGTAATTGCTATTATCTTAAGCTGTAAAGGAGCTTTAGCTTTAACGATCGCTAGTTTAGGATTTTGGCTATTAGTATTTGAGCAGAAAAAACTAGCTGGAACTATAGCCCTAGTTGCGGGAATTATTTGGTTTATCATTGCCATTAAAGTTATTATTCCCTACTTTGGGACAGATGCCGCCGACCTCGATCGACACCTCAACCGCTATAGTCATCTTGGTCAAGGTTTTGCTGAAATAACTCGGAATTTAATTACTAATCCGGGGCTATTATTGGGTAGTATTTTTAATTTAGCTAACCTTGGATATTTAGTTCTCATCTTTGCGCCCTTGGGCTGGGGAATATCCGCCGCCTATTTAACTCCCATGGTCGGAGCAATTCCGGCTCTAGCCATGAATTTATTAACTACCTATCAAGCTCAAAAAGACTTAATTCATCAATATTCCCTGCCTATTTTACCCTTTATCATTCTTTCGGTAATTTCGGCGTGGGCAGCCGATCGACTGTGGTTTAAAAAAGAAAACTTAATTTTAATCTGGTCAATAATTGCCTTTGCAGCTTTGGCAAAATATGGTTACTTTTGGTCTATTTATCTCCGCAATCTAGATACCTTGGCGGAAACCAAAACAGCGATCGCCCTAGTTTCTCCAGCCAGCAAAGTGTTAACTAACTCAGAAATTTCTCCCCACCTCACCCACCGAGAAATAATCAGAATGGGAGATAATGCCAATATTGATTTCACCACCTATGATCAAATTCTCTTAAATGTCCGCTATTCTAGTTATTCTAGCCCCGATGGAGCCGCCAGGAAATTAGTCCGTAAAATCAGGGCAACACCGGGATACAAATTAGTTTATCGCCAGAATCGAGTATTTTTGTTTAACAAAGAATCCTGAAAATCTCAAATTCTAAAACTGTAGTTATAAAATCCTAATTATAAAATCTTAGCTGTGAAATCAGTCTAGATTACTGGGCAAAATAGATTATGACAGAACCTAAATTTGATGATAACTTTGATGATTTACACTGGACTTTGGAGGCAAAAGCAAAGTTAAAAAATATTCCTTTTTTTGTGCGATCGCAAGCCCTTGCCCGCATCGAGGAATTAGCCCGTGCCAACGATGAAAACACGGTAACAGTAGAGATTGTCGAACAAGCCCGTCAAGAATTTGGTCAATAATATAAAATCATAGAATTAATATATGGGTAAGCTAGAAAAGCTAATTGAGCAATTTTTAAGAGACCCCCCTGAAGTCAAATTTGACGATGTTCAATATCTTTTAAAAGCCTTTGGTTTTGAAGAGAAAAGCTCTAAGGGAAGCCACCATACATTTCGTAATTTAGAAGGATTGAAAATAACTGTTCCTAAAAAAGGTGGCAAAATGGTTAAAGGTGTGTATGTTCAACAAATCATAAAACTACTCAGCCTAGATAAATAGAGATATGACAACTAAAACTCAGCCAGAAACCTTACAAGACTATCTTCACCTTACTTACCCTATCACCCTTTATCCTGAACCAGATGGTGGCTACACAGTAATGATCACCGATCTACCCGGTTGTATTTCTCAAGGTGATACCATTGAAGAAGCAGTTAATAACATTGAAGATGCAAAAAAATCTTGGATAGAAATTGCTTGGGAATATGGTGATCCTATTCCTTCCCCAACCCGGTACTAAATCTATCAAAACTAGAGAAGATTCCCAGAAAATATGGCAGACTTAGTTTTATTTTGGCATCGGCGAGACTTGCGAATTAGTGATAATGTGGGCTTGAATGCAGCAAGGAACTTGAGTAGTAAATTAATCGGTTTATTCTGCCTTGATCCGCAAATTCTCGATCGAGATGATATGGCCCCGGCACGGGTGAGCTATATGCTGGGATGTTTGCAGGAATTACAAGCAAGCTATCAACAATTAGGGAGTGAATTACTAATTTTTTATCAGTCGCCTCTGGTAATTATTCCGAAGCTAGTAGAGGCTCTGGAAATTAAAACAGTTTGTTGGAACCTCGATGTGGAACCCTACGGTCGGGAGCGGGATCGATCGATTACCGAGGCTTTACAAGGTGTAAATATCCAGACCTACTGGGATCAAATTCTCCACGCCCCCTCAGAAATCTATTCCGGCTCCGGCACTCCCTACACTGTATACACTCCCTTCTGGAAAAACTGGATTACCAAACCCAAGGCTGCACCCCTGCCAAAACCCCAACCCTGTCAAGGCTTGACTCCTCAAGAACGAGAAGTAGTTACAAAATTGGGAGCGATCGACCTGCCCACGGCTGAGGATTTGGGTTTTCCTTGGCAAGGGGAACTATTCCTCTCTCCGGGGGAAACTGCCGCCCTAGGGAAACTACAGGAATTTACTCGTCAGGGGATATTGACCTACGGAGACGATCGCAATTATCCCGCCCTTGCTGGCACTTCTTGCCTCAGTCCAGCCCTCAAATTTGGGGCGATCGGCCTTCGTACCCTCTGGCAAGCGACCCTAGATGCTCTGGCAATTAACAGTACAGAAGCAGCACCCAATATCCACACATGGCAGCAGGAAATTGCTTGGCGAGAATTTTATCACCATGCTTTGTACAATTTTCCATCTTTAGAGCAGGGAGCCTATCGGCAACAGTTTCAGAATTTCCCTTGGGAAAATAACGAAGCTCATTTTCAGGCGTGGTGCGAGGGCAGGACTGGTTATCCCATAATTGATGCGGCCATGCGCCAGTTGAATACTACTGGATGGATGCACAATCGCTGCCGGATGATCGTGGCTAGTTTTTTGACGAAGGATTTAATTATCAATTGGCAGTGGGGGGAGAAATATTTTATGCAAAAGCTGATTGATGGAGATTTGGCTGCTAATAATGGGGGTTGGCAATGGAGTGCTTCTAGTGGCATGGATCCCAAACCCCTACGAATTTTTAATCCCTACACCCAAGGCAAAAACTACGACCCAGAAGCTGCCTATATTCGCTGTTGGCTCCCAGAACTAAAATCCCTGCCCACCAAAGACCTATTAAGCGGCAACATTCTGCCCTTGGTGCGATCGACCCGGAATTATCCCCAGCCCATCGTAGACCACCATACCCAGCAGCAGGAGTTTAAGCGCCGTTACGCCCTCATTAAAGCTCCCCAAGAATCGTAACCATCACCGATAATCACCACCATTTCATTCTCAAGTTAATAAAACTTAAATTCTTAGATCTATGGCAAATACCTAGGCTGTAGTAACCTAAACAATAGGATTAAGGCGTAATTTATCTAGAATTTTGGTTTAATGAAACTTAAATGAAGTTTTAGCTAAAGGTTCTTAGTCTCGATCGTTAGGAAAGCAAAGGAAAAAAACTATGGTTCAGCGTGGTTCTAAGGTTCGTATTCTCAGAAAAGAGTCCTACTGGTTCCAAGATGTGGGTACTGTGGCTACCGTTGATCAAAGCGGTATCAAGTATCCTGTCATTGTCCGATTTGACAAAGTTAACTACTCCAACGTCAACACCAATAACTTCAGCCTAGAAGAAGTGGTGGAAGTTAGCCCTCCTGCTAAGAAGGCAGCTAAATAGTCTCCCTAGTCTGGATAGTCTCAGTCTGCAATCATTGATATTAATTTAGTTTAATTAGGAAACTTTTTAGATCGTGCCGGAACTACCAGAAGTTGAAACAGTACGGCTTGGATTGGATCAGGTGACGATCGACAAAACTATTAAGGGAGGTGAGGTATTGCTTGCGCGATCGATCGCCTACCCTTTTTCTGTGGCAGAATTTCTCGAAGGTCTCACCAATACTCAACTCCAGCAATGGCAACGCCGGGGCAAATATCTCCTAGGCAAACTTGTCAACTCCCAACAACAACCCCAAGGCTGGCTAGGGGTACATCTCCGTATGACTGGACAGTTACTCTGGTTCGATCGAGGAGTTACTCAAGCCTCTAGCCCCGAATTTTCCCAAGCATCTACTCAGAAATCCCCAGAATCTAGTCAAATACCCAACCAAGAATCTAGCCAAACCCCAATCCATAAGCACACGAGAGTCAGGTTGTTTTTTGCTGACAATCAAGAGTTGCGCTTCGTTGATCAACGTACCTTTGGCAAAATGTGGTGGGTTCCCCCCGGTTTAGAGCCATCGGAGATTATTGCTGGGTTGCGATCGATGGGGGCAGAACCCCTGGAGCCTGAATTTACTGTAGATTACCTTGCCGCCCGCCTCCACAAACGGCAACGGGTGATCAAAACTGCCCTCTTGGATCAAAATATTGTCGCCGGGATTGGCAATATCTACGCTGATGAAGCCCTATTCCTGAGTGGAATTATGCCAGATACTAGCTGTGCGGCTCTCACTTTACCCCAAATTACCAAACTCCGGGATGCGATCGTCCAAGTGCTGGAAACTAGTCTCCAACACGGCGGCACAACTTTTAGTGACTTTCTCAATGTCCAAGGGATCAACGGTAACTACGGCGGAGTTGCCAAGGTCTACAACCGCACTGGGCAGCCCTGCAAAGTCTGCCAAACCCCCATCGAGAGAATCAAACTCGGCGGTCGATCGACCCATTTTGCCCCCAATGTCAAAGGAATTTTAATGGATAACTTCAATAATAATCAGGAAAGTTCTTCATAGTCTTTTGGACTTAATACTGTACTAAATAAACCAATTTTCTCGCCTTCATGTCTATGCAATCTCCCGGATGGAATCGGGTAATTGATAGGTGAGCATAACCATTCTGGGCAGGGCGGCGTAGGGATTATTTTCTTCTTGTTTTGGGAAAATTGTTTCTGGGAAAATTCTTCCTTGGCTCTTTGCTCATCGGAGTATGTCCAGTTATAAATTTGTTCTTCGATAAATTCTCCAGAGGCGATCGCCTTATCTACTGCCTCTTGCTGTTCAGGGCGCATCCCAAAATCCAGAGTCCGATGCTCAATATTTTCATCACCATTTTTAGTGGCAAGAATTGCCGCTTTGACATCTTTCACCCCACACTGGAACCATTCTCCATAGGGGTTAGAAATTCCTTGTTTTCTCAAATAGCGATGCACATCTCGATCGCTAAAGGTGCTGCCATCATGGCGAACTGCGGATTCTTCGAGCAAGATTTTGTAGGGCAGTTCTCCCGGCTTAATAATGGGATATTGTTCAGCAACACGGGTTTTGGCATTTCTGGTGGTGTAGCCAATTTTCAGGAGTCCTTTATATTGGGGATTGGTATCTTTGTAGGCGTAGATGGTGGGGTTTAGTTCTGGTCTAGGTGAGAAAAATTCATTATTCATCTGTCTTTAATAGGATGATAGGATTAGGGGATTTTAGGATTTTTAGGTTTTGGGATTTTAGGGGTTTGGAGAGTTGGAATGGAAATGATTTTTTAGTGATTTTTTATTGGGGTCTATGTTTGTTTTTTGTGTATTCTTTGTTGTCGGGATGGCTAAGGTTATAGACTCTCTTGAATTCGAGGCTTTTTGAGCCAAAGTTAATTAATAAGCCGATCGGTAGTTGATAAACCTGGCAGTAGTTCATGGCTTGGTTGAGGTGTGTGTCTTCTAATTTGATTACGGCTTTTAGTTCGACCATGATTATATTTTCTACAAAGAAGTCGACTCGTCTCGTCCCAATATGTTGACCTTCATAATATATTTCCATTTCCATCTCACGCTGATAGCATAAGCCCTGTTTTCCCATCTCGATCGCTAAGGCTCTTTGATAGATCACTTCCTGAAATCCATTCCCAAGGGTACTATGGACTTTCATCGCACAACCGATAATTTTGTGGGTGAGGGCTTCATGCTTCATTTGTCTTTGAATAGGATTATAGGATGATGGGATTGATAGGATTTTTTTGATTGTTGTAGGTGGCAGTGAATCAGCTAATTAGAGATGCAAAGAATTACATAAGCGCAATTTTATCATCATTCATCTTATCATCATAAGCATTGCTATCATAAATATTGTCATCACTACATAAGCAATCCTATCATCCTAAAATCCTAAAAATCCTACTAAAGACGTTTTTTGCTTATTCATAATCAATCTCTCTCTTCCAACTCCATCGATCGAATCATTGACTCAATAAATGCAATTTCTTCGGCAGTTAATCCATATTTTTTATAAAGTTTCTCATCTGTCCAAGGCTCATCCATGTTTAATAGCGGAACAAGGCTATAGGAATTTTTTGTGATGTGATGAGAATACATAAATTGTGCTACTAGAAAACGGAAAAATCTTGTTTTCATATAAGCAACTAAATTTTTTGCTTGAGTTTCTTGTTTATAACTGCCCACAACAAGATAGGTTTCAGTGCAAATAGTTCCGGGAGGAAGAATATCAATTTTAGAGAACACTTTTCTTCTGCCATCTTTGCCGGGATTGCCTGCATGATCATAGCTGACATAGGAAGTGATTACTTTCCAATCATCAATCATTTCTACACCAACAGTTATTTCTGAGCGATTATAAGCACCCTCTCCTTTTTGCCAGCGTAGAATAATATCACCAGTTTTTTGAGGTCTTTCATTTGTGGCAATCCCAAAGGGTTTTCTTCTAGAAACTTGTAGATTCATACTTTTCTCTTGTATGGCTATTACCTTTTGGATTATAGGTAGTGCTTGACCATCCCTAATAAAAGTTTCAAATTCGTTTAATTTTCTTTTAGCAATAGTTTCAATGCTATTGTATATATTCACAACTTCACACAATCCAGAGGAATCTTTTTCCCACAAAAAATAGCAAATCCCTCCAGCCATATCGACACCGAGGAAACATTCTGAAGCATCAGTAAAGTCTACAATTTTGCGTATTTGTTCATCATTGAGCATTTCTTCTCTAAACTTATCTAATCCCTTACCTCCGGCAAACCAGCGATCGGGAATGATCATAGTTAAAAATCTGGGATTTAGTTTTTTTGCTTGTTCAACAAATAAATTATAGATAGGACTGGCACTGCGATTATAACCGCTATCGCTTAATTGATAAGGAGGATTGCCAACGATTACATCAAATTTCATATTATTAAAAAAACATTTGGATTCTCAGCGTGAATAAATTGATAAGCGTAGGTTTCTAGAGCATCATCTCGTTCATAGACCTCTTGACTTGCCCCACAGAAAATACATTTACCATTCTTCCAACTATGCTCCACCCGATGATAAATTATATTCCCTTGTTCATCATCAAAAGTTTCACAAATAGAATACTTGCCATTAGCAACCTTTGAACAATACACACTCCGGCGAGATAGCAAACTTGTTAGTTCCGTAATTGCCAACCCAAAAAGCTGATGTTGATAGATGTGATTAATTCGCTCTTGTAAATTGGGAAATTTTGGCTCCAAGCCAACTAGTAGCCGCTTCCCCATCTCCCGCAAAAACACCCCCGACTTGCTCACCGAATCCAGAAACCTCGCCTCTGGGTTAGACCATAACTCCTCCGGCAACAAATCCAAAATCTGATTTACCAAACTCGGCGGCGTAAACACCTCATCATTGCTCAGATTTGCCAAACAAGACAACACATCAGGATTGTAATTATTTTTGAGCATACTGATAAATTACTATTCTGCCACTAATAAATTCTCAAAAGGCTTTGTATTATTCCATCTATAAATAAGGATCATATTTTTCGCTCATGATTTTTTGAAAATTTACTTCTGAGTTAGCCGCTAAATCAGGATCACCATCAAAACATCCGATAAACTTACTTTGACGTAATTTTGTTACAGAAACTTGTTGCTCAGAATTTTGTTTTTCCTTCAATGATGTAATAATCACCTCCATCAAGCTGAGAAGCTCTTGAGAAGATAGCAAAGGTACTTTTTCGGTAATTTCTTGAATCAGCATAAACAAACTTACCTGCA